>CALIEL010000433.1 GCA_938022235.1 Oribacterium parvum | reverse complement strand
TGGAGGTGAAAGCCGTGCGTACAAAGATTATATTAGCATGTACAGAATGTAAGCAGAGAAACTACTTTATTACCAAAGAGAAGAAGCTTCATCCGGAGCGTATGGAAGTAACAAAGTTTTGCAAGTTCTGTAAGAAGCACACGCTGCATAAGGAGACAAAGTAATGCAAGATGAAAAGAAATCCGGAGGAGCCGGATTCATTGCAGGCTTAAAATCTGAATTTAAGAAGATTGTTTTCCCCACACGTCAGGAAGTGATTAAGCACTCTGTTGCAACCATCGTTCTTAGTGTGTTGGTAGGCCTTTTGATTACAGGTTTAGACATTGCTATGAAGTGGGGTCTTGGATTGATTCTTGTAAAGTAAAGGTGGGAATATGGCAGAGAAGAACACAGAAGCCCGTTGGTATGTAGCCCATACCTACTCCGGCTATGAGAACAAGGTGAAGATGGACTTAGAGAAGACCATTGACAACCGTGGTCTTCAAGATGTGATTTTAGAGGTCAGCGTTCCCATGCAGCCGGTTATTGAAGTAAAGAATGGCGTAGAGAAGAAAACCGACAAGAAGATGTTCCCGGGATATGTTCTGGTGAACATGGTGATGAACGATGAAACCTGGTATGTGGTAAGAAATACCAGAGGCGTTACCGGATTCGTCGGTCCCGGATCGAAGCCGGTCCCCCTTTCTGAGGAAGAAATCCTGACCTTAGGCTATAGAAAGTCTGAAGTTTTGGTTGACTTCGCAGAGGGAGACACCGTAAGCGTAGTCTCCGGTGCTTGGAAGGATACCGTTGGTGTCATTACAGAAATCAATGACCAGAAGAAGACCGTCACCATTAACGTGGAAATGTTCGGTAGGGATACCCCTGTAGAGCTTTCCTATGGTGAAGTACAGAAGTTAAGATAAGATTTGGTAATACCCGAGGGATTTTATCCCATGGAGTACATTTAGCCACCGCTTGCAAAGCAAGCTCGTGGGAGGGTTTACCCGCAATTACCACAAGGAGGTGCCTATATGGCAAAGAAAGTAGAAGGATACATTAAGTTACAGATTCCCGCTGGAAAAGCAACTCCAGCACCCCCCGTTGGACCTGCATTAGGACAGCACGGGGTTAACATCGTTGCCTTCACTAAGGAGTTCAATGCTAGAACTGCTAACGAAGGGGACATGATTATTCCTGTTGTTATTACCGTTTACGCAGATAGAAGTTTCAGCTTTATTACAAAGACTCCTCCGGCTGCTGTTCTCATTAAGAAAGCTTGTAAGCTGCAGAAGGGATCCGGCGAGCCAAATAAGAATAAAGTTGCTACTATCTCCAAGGCCGACCTTCAGAAGATTGCCGAGACTAAGATGAAAGACTTAAACGCTGCATCATTAGAAACTGCAATGTCCATGATCGCAGGTACCTGCAGATCTATGGGTGTCAAGGTAGAAGAGTAAAAGAAGGAGGCTTTGATTCATGAAACAGGGAAAGAGATATGCCGAAGTGGCAAAGGCTGTAGATAGACAGGTTAAGTACGCTGAGTTGGATGCAATTCAGTTGGTAAAGAAGAATGCAACTGCTAAGTTCGATGAGACTGTAGAGTTACACATCAGAACCGGTTGTGACGGACGTCACGCTGACCAGCAGGTTCGTGGTTCTGTAGTTCTTCCTGCAGGAACCGGTAAGAACGTTCGTATCTTAGTGTTCGCTAAGGACGCTAAGGCTGATGAGGCTTTGGCTGCAGGCGCAGATTTTGTTGGTGCAGATGATCTTGTACCAAGAATTCAGGACGGTTGGTTCGACTACGATGTAGTTATCGCAACTCCTGATATGATGGGTGTAGTTGGACGTATCGGTCGTTTGCTTGGACCTAAGGGCTTAATGCCAAACCCAAAGCTGGGAACCGTTACTATGGATGTAGCTAAGGCTATCGCTGATACTAAGGCCGGTAAGGTTGAGTACAGACTGGACAAGGCAAACATCATCCACGTTCCTGTCGGAAAGGCTTCCTTCTCCGAGGAGCAGTTAAAGTCCAACCTGGATGCATTAATGGCAGCCATCGTAAAGGCTCGTCCATCTTCCTTAAAGGGAACCTACCTGAAGTCCATCACCTTGACTTCTACCATGGGCCCCGGCGTGAAGTTAGACGGATTACAGTTCGGCGCTTAATAGAAATTTTAAAGACTACTTGGGATAAAGCTCAAGTAGTCTTTTTTTCTTATCTGCCAAGGGATATTCGATCAAATGACATCATCATACTCTACTCCTTTATTAATAAGCTGTTTAAGGTCCTTGGGGGCATATAGTAGCCACTTTGGGTGAAAGATATTATCTCTAATTTCCTGTGTCAAATAAGTTTTGCTGGAAGAGGAGCATGAAATACATTTTAAGAAAAAATCTTTGGAAAGAGATAAATCCTTTTTATAAAACTCCAAAATATATCCTACTTTTTGGTAAAGCTGCTTTTTACTATAGCCTTCTAAAACATCCAGTAATTTTTCCTCATTCAAAGAGGGAATCAGTTCCAGGCATCGTAAAAATTCCTCAAGCCCTGCGATTTTGTCCATGTCAATAATACTATCAATGACAGTGCGCTCAAGAGATGTCACTTTAACTCCATTATTCATATCCAGTATCTCTATGGTACTTGGATTTGAAAGTGGCGTATACTGTAATCCGTCATAAGAAAAAGAACGAATATTTCTGTGCGTGGAAAAATAAACTTCGTAGAACACTTGATTGGCATAGCCGTAGTATTCGAATGCGCTGTGATGAGAGATACAAGCATCTTGTGTAACTTGTGATGCTATTTGAAATCGATTGGCTATGGGCTGTTCTGTTTCCATGCTGATTACGACATATAAATTACGCCTTACACGTTCAATATATCCCTTTTTTAAGTAAGTTTTAATTTGCCAATCAGCAGCTTTTTCAGATCCGATAAGCTGAACCATGTCTGCATAACTGAAACATCGTAAACGTGCTAATTCTTTATATAAATCCATTTGTCACCTCCGACTTTTGTTTCTATTTTACATCAAAATCCTAGGAAATACAGGGTTTTTGATGAAAATCAGAAATAAAGTATAGAAGCTGTTGATGATATAAGTCTTGCATTAGAGATTTGGAGTATTACGGAATTTAAGTTGCGCTAAGTTGCAGTAAGTTGCAAAAACGATAAAATTTCTCAATTTAAAAAACCGAGAACCGCATAAAATAAGGGTTTGTGAAGAGTCTAAAGCAAAAATTTAAGTTGCGCTAAGTTGCAGTAAGTTGCAAAAACGTGAAAATTTCTTTATTTGAAAAATCAAGAACCGCATAAAATAAGGGTTTGTGAAGAGTCTAAAGCAAAAATTTAAGTTGCGCTAAGTTGCAGTAAGTTGCAAATGTGCCTTTTGCTTATAACAGAAAACAATAAATTACGATGAATTTTGTATTTATTTAATATTTTGTCCGGAATAAATCATAATATTTTCTGAATTTCCTTTTAAACTAAAAAAGTAAGTCGAAAAAAATACATGTAACTTTTTTTGGAGAAGAAAGGAAGAAGAATGAAATTCAGAAATCAACTTACGTTACTCTTGACCATGACAGGCCTGGGGCTTCTTTCCCATGGAACTGCATTTGCGGAAACTAGGACAGAGCTTTGGGCGAAGGAAAGCCAAGGCTATGGCGCCAAGCTTCCCTACCTTCGCTACGAGGCGGAAGAGGGAATCGGAAGAGACGCGGTGCTGAAGCATTCCACAGCTTACGATGAAACGGAGATGGAGGCTTCCAACCAAAGCTATGTGCAGTTGACCAGGTCGGATTCTTCAGTACGCTTTACGGTAAAGAAGACGGCCAATGCCATGACTCTTCGTTTTACCATGCCGGAGGATGCATCCGGAGAGCTGGAGATTTCCGTGGAGAGAAATGGAGAGCTTCTTGGAAAGAAAACGGTGGAGTTGGACAACAGCTCTGCTTGGCAGTATGTGAAGGAAAATGATGTTTTCGATGAAAATATAGCCGGCTCCCATTCTCGTTTTCGCTTTGATGAGAGACATTTTCTTATGGAAAATGACAACAAGGAACTGATGGAATTGGAAGAGGGGGATGTACTCACCATCCGCAGAACCGATAAAAAAGCTGATGAACTGGGAATCGACTTTATCGAGCTGGAGCAGGCGCCGGAAGCAAAGGAAGCGCCAAGCAACAGTATTTCTATTACAGATGCTCCGTACAGCGCAGTGCCAAATGATGGACAGGACGATTCCAAAGCTTTTTTGGATGCCCTGAAAGACGCGGACGCGGAGAACAAGACCTTATATATTCCGGAGGGTACCTTCGATTTTGACCAAAAGCTGGTGGTAAGTGCTACAGATATGCGGATTACCGGCGCAGGAATCTGGCACACCCGGCTTCATTTTACCTCTGAGGAGCAGGCCGGAGGCGGCATCGAGTTTCTGGACAGCAGCTCAAATGTTGAGATGGATAACCTATACATGGATTCCGAATTAAAGTCCCGTTTTCATCAGGAGGCAAATTACAAGGGAATCGCCGGCGTTTTG
>CALIEL010000432.1 GCA_938022235.1 Oribacterium parvum | reverse complement strand
ACGCCCCTTGTGGACTTGCACCACAGATTGACGGCATGCCCGTCATACTAAAAAAGCAGGGAAGCCTACTCTGCTTCCCCGCTAAAGAGAGGCCACAAACCAGACTTGAACTGGTGACCTTCTGATTACGAATCAGATGCACTACCGACTGTGCTATTGTGGCATCTCCCGCAGTATAGCACAGCTTCTTTCTCCATGGCAAGAGTGAAATACAAGCTTATTCCGGTTCCAAGTTACAAAAACTGCAAGCTTATTTTGCTTTAAAGCTACAAAAATACTAAGCTTACTCCAACTCAAAGGCTCCGGTATAAAGCTGATAGTACTTTCCTTTTGCGGCAATCAGATCCTTATGACTGCCTCGCTCTATAATTTCTCCCTGTTCCAAAACCATGATGACATCAGAGTTTTGCACCGTAGAAAGTCTATGAGCAATAACAAAAACGGTTCTTCCCGCCATCAAAGCATCCATACCCTTCTGTACAATAGCTTCCGTTCTGGTATCAATGGAGCTGGTAGCTTCATCCATGATTAAAACGGGAGGATCGTTTACCGCGGCTCTGGCAATGGATAAAAGCTGTCTCTGTCCCTGAGACAGGTTGCCTCCGTTAGCACTTAGCTCCGTATCATAGCCCTTTGGAAGTCTTGTAATGAAGTCATCCGCCCCTGCAAGCTTTGCCGCAGCAATACATTCCTCGTCTGTCGCATCCAGCTTTCCGTAACGAATATTTTCCATTACCGTTCCGGTAAAAAGCACGGTATCCTGCAAAATTACCGCAATGGATCTTCTTAAATCCGAAATGGCAATATCTCGAATATTGATGCCGTCGTAGATAATTTCTCCCCTTTGAATATCATAGAAACGATTCAAAAGGTTGGTGATGGTGGTTTTTCCCGCACCGGTGGCTCCTACAAAGGCTACTTTTTCTCCCGGTCTTGCAAAAACATCAATATTCTTTAGAATCTGACGCTTTCCATCATAGGAAAAATCCACTCCCTTAAGCTCCATATCCCCTTTCAGTTCTTTCAGGGAAATGCTTCCATCCGGTAAAATGCTCTTCCAGGCCCAGAGCTCTGTTCTCTTCTTGCTTTCTACCAGACGGTCTCCCTCGTGGGAACAGTTCACAAGGCAAACCTTTCCTTCGTCCTCTTCCACCTCTTCATCAATCATCTGATAAACTCTGTTCGCACCGGCAACACCCATAACCACGGCATTAACTTCCGAGGAAATCTGTCCCACCACACCGGCAAACTGCTTGGTCATATTCAGGAAGGGAATCACAATAGCAATGCTTAAGCCTAATCCGGAAATGGAAATATTGGGCACATGGAAGGCCAAAAGTGCTCCTCCCACAATGGCAACCAAAACATAAAGGATGTTTCCGATATTGTTTAGGATAGGCATAATCACATTGGAATAACGGTTAGCCTCATTGGAAACCCGAAACAGTTCATCATTATAGCGGTCAAAGTCCTGAATACTCTTTTCTTCATGATTAAAGACCTTAACCACCTTCTGTCCGTTCATCATTTCTTGGATAAAGCCTTCGGAACGGGCCAGCTCCTCCTGTTGACGAACAAAGTAATGGCTGGACTTTCCTCCGATTACCTTTACAATTCGAAGCATAAAGAAGGATCCAAGCACAACCAGGAGGCTTAGCCAAAGGGAGTAGTACAGCATAATGGAAACTACCGTAATCACCGTAATCAGGGAAGAAATAGCCTGAGGAATACAGATAGAGATAAACTGTCTCATGGCATCAATGTCATTGGTATAATGACTCATGATATCCCCGGTTTTGTTTTGGTCGAAAAATGCAATGGGCAGATCCTGCATATGGTTAAACAGTTTCAGACGATACTGTTTTAAGGAGCCCTGGGTAATGGTGGCCATATTCATATTGTAGCAATAGGCACAAATCAGGGAAATGGTGTAAAACACCAGTAAAATCCCAACCAGTCTTAAAATATCGGAGGATACCGCGTTCCAATTACCTTCCTTATAAACCGTTTCAATCAAACTGATAATCTTTTGCTGAAAAATCGCCGGGATAGAGGTTACAACCGCATTAATTACAATAAACAAAAGAGTAATAGGCAGAAGTGTTGGATAAAAGGAAAATAAGTCCTTTATGATTCTGCCTAAGGTCTTCATAAAATTCTTCGGTCTTCCCTTATTCTCCATCCTCTACCTCCTTTCTGTTCTGGGACTCATAGGTTTCTCTGTAAATCGGAGAATTCTCCATCAGTTCCTCATGGGTACCTCTGGCAATAATTTCTCCCTTGTCCATAATCAGAATCTGGTCCGCATCCATTACAGAAGAAACTCTTTGGGCAATAATAATCTTCGTGGTATCCGGAATAAATTCCTTAAAGCCCTTCCGAATAAAGGCATCTGTTTTGGTATCCACCGCCGAAGTGGAATCGTCCAAAATTAAAATCTTGGGTTTCTTCAGCAAGGCTCTGGCAATACAAAGTCTTTGCTTCTGTCCTCCGGAGAAATTGCTTCCCACCTGTTCCACATGGCTTTCATAGCCTTCCTTCATTCGCTCAATAAATTCCGCCGCCTGGGAAAGCCTGCAGGCTTCTTCCAGCTCTGCCTGGCTAGCATTGGGATTTCCCCAGCGAAGATTTTCCGCCACTGTTCCGGAGAAAAGAATATTCTTCTGTAATACCACAGCCACTTGATCTCTCAATGCTTGAATATCGTATTTTCGAACATCCTCACCACCAACCAAGACTTCTCCCTCCGTCACATCATAAAGACGGGAAATCAACTGAGTCAGTGAAGACTTGGCTGAACCTGTTCCTCCCAAAATTCCCACGGTTTGTCCGGAGGAAATATGAAGGGAGATATCTGTTAAAACATTCTTTTTCGCATCCTTGGAATATTTAAAGAATACATGATTAAAATCAATAGAGCCATCCTTCACTTCCTTAATGCCATTCGCAGGATTCTCCATGGTGCTTTCTTCCGTTAAAACTTCAGCGATTCTTCGAGAGGAAGCTGCGGAAATCACTACCATCACAAATACCATGGCCACCAGCATCAGGCTGGAAAGAATCTGATAGCTGTAGGTTAAGAGGGCGGAAAGCTGTCCTACATCTAAAGCAGAACCGCTTGTACTAACCACTAAATAAGAACCGAAGCTTAAGACAAAAAGCACAACCACAAAAAGGCAGAACTGCATCAAGGGGTTGGCTAAGGCAATCAGTTTTTCTGCTGAAATAAAGTCCAGAGCCAAAGACTCTGCCTTTCCATTAAACTTTTCTTTCTCATAATCTTCCCGAACATAGGTTTTCACTACCCGCATGCCCTGAATATTTTCTTCCACAGACTCATTTAAGGCATCATAGCGCTTAAAGATCTCGTTAAAAATGCCCATAGCCTTTTTGGTGATAAGGATCAACCCAATAGCCAAAACAGGAACAACAAAACAGAAAATAATGGCCATTCTACCACCTAAGAAAAAGGCTGCCGTAAAGGAAAAAACAATCATCAGAGGACCTCTGAATGCGGTACGAACCAGCATCATATAGGCCATCTGTACATTGCTGATATCCGTGGTCAGTCTTGTTACCAGGGAAGAGCTTTCAAAACGATCGATATTTTCAAAGGAAAAACCCTGAATTCTTTGGAACATATCTCTTCGAATATTCCGGGCAAAGCCGGTGGAAGCGGAAGCGGCATAATTTCCCGCCCAAAGTCCAAAAAGAAGGGAAAGTATGGCCATCACCACAAGAATCAATCCATAATGCAGAATCATCTGCATGGAGGCATTTTCCTTCATTCTGTTCACTAATTGGGCAGTGAAAAAAGGAATCATACATTCCAGAATGACTTCTCCGGTAACCAAAAGGGGACAAAGAATGGAGTCTTTTTTAAATTCCCTAATGGATTTAGACAATATTTTCAATACCTGCATTTTATCTTCCTGCATGACTTTTTCCTCTTGCACTATATCTCCCTCCTTATCATGAGCTATCCTGACGGAATCACATACTGATTAGTGTCCTACGACTCTTACAGAACCCATATACTGATTCGTGTCATACGACTCTTACGTAATCCTTATCCTACAATGTACTGTTCCGTTTATCTTATAATTTTTCTAAACTTTGCAATTTTAAGGAGAATTTAACAGCTTGTCAAGCGCCGGTAAATTACCCTTTTCTGTTCTTTTGCAAGATTCAATTCTCTGCTCCCTGAAATTGGCTTTCATAAAGATTCTTATAGAAGCCCTTTTGTCGTAAAAGCTCCTCATGACTTCCTTTTTCAATCACATTTCCATCCTTCATCACCAGGATGCAATCCGCATTCTGAATCGTAGAAAGACGATGGGCCACGATAAAGGCGGTTCTGCCCTTCAACATTTCCTGGAAGGCTCTTTGTACCTTTTCTTCCGTTCTGGTATCAATGGAGCTGGTGGCCTCATCCAAAATCAAAATGGCCGGATCTCTTAACATCACTCTGGCGATACAAAGAAGCTGCTTTTGCCCCTGGGAAAGATTTCCTCCATCCTCCGGAAGAAGCGTATCATAGCCCTTTGGAAGCTGCATAATAAAATGATGACAACCGGCACGTTTAGCGGCTTCAATGACCTCTTCTATACTCTTCTCCGGCGATCCGTAACGAATGTTTTCCAAAACCGTATCGGCTTTTAGCCAGCTGTCCTGAAGAACCATGCCATAGGCAGAACGAAGGCCATGGTCGGATAGCTTTTCATAGGAAATTCCGTCAATGGAAATCCTTCCCTGATTCGGCTCATAAAAACGCATCAAAAGATTGATTAAGGTTGTTTTTCCGCATCCTGTAGGGCCAACAATGGCAATATTCTGTCCGGCTTGTACGGAAAGGCTCAAATCCTGAATCAACTTTTGCTCCTTGGTATAGGAGAAATACAATCCTGAAAGCTCCAAACATCCTTCCACCGGCTTCGGAAGTTCCCTTTCCTCCGCCTTTGGCTGCATTTCCGCTTCTTCCAGAAAGTCAAAGACACGAGATGCGGCAGCTAATGCATTTTGAATTTCCGTAATTACGGAAGTAATGTCGTTAAAGGGCTTGGCATACTGGGTGGCATAAGCCAATAAAGAGGATAACTGACCGATGCTTAAAGTTCCTCTCAGGCAAAACAGAGCCCCGATTCCCCCCACTAAAGCATAGCCTAGGGCATTTAAAAAACGGGTAAATGGGTTAACCAAAGAGCTGTAGAAGTTTGCTTGCATACTATATCGGGAAAGTCTCTCATTTTTCTCCTGATACAAGGACTCTTTGGGGTCTTCCTGCATAAAAGCTTTCAGAAGCTTCACATTTCCGATAGCCTCTGTACTGAAGGCAGCTATCTCTCCTCTGCTTTTAGACTGATTTTGAAAATACAGGTAAGAGCGTTTGGAAATAAACTTTGCAATAAAAAAGGACAAAGGCGTGAGAGCCAAAAGAATTAAAGCAATCCTCCATTCTAAAAGGAAGAGAAAAAAGGCAGTTTCCAGAATACTGAACACGGCCTGTAAGAACTGATTCAATAAAACAAATAATCCCTGTGAAATCTGTTCTATGTCTGTGGTCAAACGACTTAAAATCTCCCCCGGTTCCTTGGAATCAATGGAGGATAAAGGAACAGCCTGAATATGGGAAAAAGCCTTCTCTCGTAAATCTTCAATCACATGAAAGGTCAAATAGGTATTTACCTGGTTCATCAACCATTGAAAAAGCACTGCTAATATAAGAACCAAAAGCATAACCTTAAAAATCTGTCCCAGTCCGGGAAAATCCACCCTTCCCTTTCCGGCAATCTTATCGATGGCCTTTCCTAAAAGAATCGGCAAAAAAAGAGAAAATACTACGGACAGAAAGGCTGAGACAATGGAAAGGAGCAAAGCGAATTTATAAGGTTTCATAAAGCGAAAGAGCTTCCGAAAGGCTTCTCCCGCAGTTCTATTTTCCTTAGGCATCTTACTCCTCCTTTCCCTGCTTCTGCGAAGCACAGATTTCCTGATATACCGAACAATGCTCCAAAAGCTCCTGATGACTTCCTACACCGATGAGCCTTCCTTGGTCCAAAACCAGAATCTTCGGTAAATGTCTGATGCTGGACACTCTTTGAGAAATCACCAAAAGACTTTTCTTTCCTTGATATTCCTCCAGTGCGCTTCGCAGCTTTCTTTCCGTCAGCATATCCAAAGCTGAGGAGGAATCGTCCAAAATCAAAAGCCTGGAATCTCCCACCAGGGCTCTGGCTATAGAAAGCCTTTGTCTTTGTCCTCCTGAAAAGTTCTTACCTTCTATACTGACGGACAAATTCAGACCTTCCCCCTTTGCCTCTACAAATTCCTTTCCCTGGGCAATTTCCAAGGCCTTCCAGAGCTCTTCATCATTTGCATCCTTCTTTCTCCAAAGAAGATTTTCCTTAAGCGTTCCGGAAAAAAGTACTGCCTTTTGAGGGACATAGGCAATGCTTTCCCGAAACTCTTGTTCCGAATACTCTCTTAAGTTTCTTCCCCAGAGGAAAATTTCTCCCTCATAATCCCTATAAAATCCGCAAATCAGGGAAACTAAAGTGGATTTTCCGGATCCGGTACCGCCGATAATTCCTAAGCTCTCCCCCTCTTCTAGAGAAAAGCTGATATCGGAAAGAGCTCTTTCCTCTCCGCTGTCATAGGAAAAGGAAAGATAATTCATAAGAATTCCCGGCTTCTTGCCGTCTTGAGCCGGATTAGATTGGACTACTTTTTCATAAGGCTTAGTAAAAATACCCTTGGACTCAGTCTCGCCATCGCTCTTTCGTTCCATTACCTCTTCAATTCTGCTGATGCTGGCATAGGCCTTGACCATCAGGATAATCAGATTGGCAAGCTTTAGAAGCTCCACCAAAATCTGGCTCATATAGTTGGTCAGAGCCACCACATTTCCCTGAAAGAGCCTGCCGTCATTGACCAATTTTGAGGAAAAATACAGAATGCCCATAAGCCCCAGTTGAATCAACAGCATACTCATGGGGTTCAACAAAGCGGAAATCTTTCCCACTGCAATCTGCACCTTGGTATAATTTTGGTTCTTTTCCCGGAATTCCTCTTCTTCCTTCTCTTCCTGACAAAAGGCCCGTACCACACGGATACCCATTATATTTTCTCTGTATTTTCTGGTAATGTTTTCCAAACTTACTTGAATCTTTTTGTAAAATGGCATGGTAAGAGCCATAATTCCAAAAACTACAAAGGATAGAAGAATCAATACCACAAAAAACAAAAGCGATAGGCCGGGGCTGATTCGAAAGGCCATGATGCAAGCCCCCACAACAATAAAAGGAGAGCGCATTAAAAGCCTAAGCACCATATTCACCGTAGATTCAATCTGAAAGATATCCGGACCGATTCTGGTAATCAAGGAAGATGCGGAAAGCGCATTGTAATCTTTGTAGGGTAAAGAAAGAATTTTGTGAAACAAGTCTCTACGGTAGGATTTTCCCACCACCATTGCTACCTCTGCCGCAAAATACTGGGCAATGACAGCGGTAAGGCAACCAATGCAGGCTAAGACTAAGAGCAGGAAAAGGCTATGCCAAATCACCCCTACATTCTCCTTACGGATTCCCTGATCGATCATTCCGGCAATGACTAAAGGAACAAAGAGCTCAAACATACTTTCCAGACACTTAAACAGGGGGGCCAAAATACTTTTCCCCTTCACCTTTTCCATATAGGACAGTATTCTTCTCATCTTACTACTCCTCTAACTATTGACTCCTTAAATGACCTTCGTTCTCCTATAACTGCTCTTTTCTTCTTGTAAAAAATTTACAGCTATGGAAGGAATACCCTTTTTATCCTTCTTTATGAAAATATTGATCCAAGACTTTTCTGGCTATTGGCGCTGCGGTCTTTCCGCCGGTTTCTCCTTCTTCTACAATAACGGATATCGCAATCTCCGGATCCTCCATGGGAGCAAAGCCTACAAACCAGGCATTGGTCTTAAGTTCACTTCCTACCTTCACCTGGGCGGAACCGGTTTTTCCGCAAACCTTATAGGCATCTGTATTTAATACACTGGCAGTACCCTCCGTAACTACCTTTCGCATAAACTGCTTTAAGGCATCACTTTCCCCTTGGGAAAGAAGGCTATGACTCTCCCCATAGGGGAATTCCTTTACCGTTGTGCCATTGGCATTCTGTACTGAAGCAAGAAGGCTTGGATAGATCAGATTTCCACCATTGGCAATGGCGGAAACCATGCAAAGGTTTTGAAGAGGAGTGCAAAGGGTGGCCCCCTGTCCGATGGCGGTTTGCATCTTATCCCAAACGTCCGCATTCTCCGCCAAGGTGAATTGTCCTGCATTGGCAGACAAACCGATATCTATTTTTTGATTATAGTAAAAGCTTTCCGCCAAAGCCTTTAATCGAGTTGGATCAATCTCTGTTCCCAGCTTGGCAAAGGCGGAATTGCAGGAATCCGCAATGGCAGATTCCAAATCCACCTTTCCGTGAACCTCCCCGTTATAGCAATGCACCACATAGGAGGAATTCTCCGGATCCACATATTCCCCCTTACAGGTATAGCTAAAGCTCTGCCAATCCGCAGGATGCTCCCGAATATACTCTAAAGCCATCAAAAGCTTAAAGGTTGAGCCGGGAGGATAAAGTCCCTGGGTAGCCCTGTTCAGAAGATTTCCGTCTTTGTTGTCGGAGGAAGTTAGAGCTTCCCAGTTGTTCTGAATATCCTCTTCCGTAAAGGAAGGTGCGGAAACCATCGCCAGAATTCTTCCGGTCTTCGGATTCATACAGACAATACTCCCCTTCTTATCCTTCAACAAAGAATAGGCAAGGGATTGTAAAGAAGAATTCAAGCTAAGTACTACCGAATCTCCGGGATTCTTGATTTCCTCCGCCTGATTGATGATTTTTTGTAAGGGGTTAATACTGGAACGGCTAAGATAAAAGTTCGCCATGGACTCCACTCCGGTTTTTCCCTTACTGCTGTAGCCGATGGGGTGAGAAAAGGCAATCCCCTCCGGATATACTCTTTTCTCTCCACCTTCTCCTGTTTCCGTTTTCGCCAGTACCTTTCCATCAGAAGAAAGGATGCTGCCTCGAATGACCTTCGAAGAAAGATAATCTATTCTGGCATTGTAGGGACTGGAAATCTGATTCGGAGCCAAAACCAGCATAAAATAACAAAAATATACAATCATGGAAAAGAAAAGCAGGACAAAGAAATAGGTAATTCCCTTCATCTCCCTGTTGCTTGGCTTTCTTCTGGAATTATTATACTTTTTCATAATTCACCCTTCTTCCGGAATTTCTAAGCTTATTCATAAATGCCCCTTCTCCCCTTCCTCTTCGGCGCTTGTTGTTCGTCTTCCTCTTCCTCTTCATCCATGGCATCTTCCTTTCCTTGGATAACAAAGAGAGCTTGGAAGATGGCAAAAAGAATACAACTGGAAATCATACTGGAACCGCCATAGCTGACAAAGGGCAGGGTCACTCCCGTGGAGGGGATAAATTTTATGGCTCCACCGATGGTTAAAAAGACCTGCATCACATAAATCACACTCAGTCCGATACAGATGAGTTTATAAAAGAGGCTTTCCATATCCATTCCCATCATCATCATTTGCATAAAACAGGAAAGACAGACGAGAATCACGCAAATCGCCACAATTCCTCCCATCTCTTCGGACAAGGCGGAGAAAATAAAATCATTTTCCACGATGGGAATCTTGTTGGGCAATCCCTGAAAAAGACCAAGTCCCAAAAACCCCCCTGTACCGATGGCAAAGAGAGACTGGGTAATCTGATATCCCTTCCCTGCAATATCCTTCCAAGGATCCAAAAAGGCAAATACCCTGGTACGCACATGAGAAAATAAAGAGTTCGGTTTTGATAGCTTTGCTTCTGAGATGGCAAAGCTAAA
>CALIEL010000431.1 GCA_938022235.1 Oribacterium parvum | reverse complement strand
CCTCTCCCTCTTCTTCCTTTACGAAGTCATCGTCGTCCTCTAAAGGAAGCAGAGCATCCGCCTCCACCTTATCTCCATCTTTTTCTATGGTTTTAAGCGCATCCTCATCCAGGATGGGATTAATCTCTATTCCCTTATTCTCCAGCAAAAGCAAAACCTGCTCCATCTGCTCTTCGTTTAGGGAAAAGTCCTTTACTGCCTCCTGCACTTCCCCTAAATCGATGCTGTTTTTATTGCTTTTTGCCTTTTGCAGCAAAGAAGCAAGTATTTTCTCTAATTCTTCTCTTTCCAAATGAACATCCTTTCTTTTTAGGGCTTATCTCCACAAGCTCATGCCTGTGATGATGCTGAGTAACAACAGTAAAACGCCGACAAAAAGAGACAAGAGTCTCTTCTTTCCCTCTTCTCTTCCCTGCAGCACATAAACCACACGAAGGATGGCTGCAAAAAAGAAAATGAAAGGAAAGAGAACCTGATTCTCCTCCGGCTTTGTTAAAGCGAAAATCGCCATAATACTAATCACAAGACCTATGCCAATATAGAGAAAATCATATTTCCTGTTTGGATTTCTCCCTCTTAGCCGTCTTTCCATTATACTCCTCCCAAGCTGAGGTAGAGAAGCGCTTTAATCGTGTGCATTCTGTTTTCCGCCTCTGCAAATACCAGAGAGCGCTCGGATTCAAAAACGCTGTCACTGACCTCCATCTCCGAAATACCGAACTGCTTATAAATCTTCGCTCCGATTTCCGTTCTGGCATTGTGAAAAGCAGGAAGACAATGCAGGAAAATGGCGGAATCCTTCGCATAAGAAAATGCGGTGTCATTGACCTGATAAGGCTGCAAATCCGCAATTCTCTGGGCAAAGAGGCTCTCCGGCTCTCCCATGGATAACCAAACATCGGTGCAAATGATGTCCGCATCCTTACATCCTTCCGCCACGGATTCCGTAAAACGAAGACTGCCTCCATTTTCCTCCGCAATCTGCTGACACTCGGAAATCAAGTCCTCGTCCGGAAAATAACCTTCCTTGGTGCAGGCCACAAAGTGCATGCCCATCTTGGCACAGGCCACCATATAGGAATTTCCCATATTAAAGCGGGCATCTCCCATATAGCAAAGCTTAAGTCCCTTAAGCTTTCCAAAACGCTCCTCAATGGTTAGCAAATCCGCCAAAAGCTGAGTAGGATGAAAACGGTCGCTTAAAGCATTCCACACCGGTACGGAGGAATATCTGGCAAACTCCTCCATCCCCTCCTGAGAATAGCATCTATACATAATGCCATCATACATGGTAGAAAGTACTCTTGCCGTATCTTCAATACTTTCCTTCTTCCCCATCTGGCTGATGGACACATCCAGCATGGTACTATGCACACCAAGGTCCGCTGCCGCCACCTCAAAGGCACATCTGGTTCTGGTGGATGCCTTTTCAAAAATCAGGACAATGTTCTTACCGGCACAGGCTTCTCCGTGAGGATAGCGCCTTACCGCCTCTTTCTTCTCTTTCTTTAGTCTCTTGGCTACATTCAGAATCTCCTGAATTTCCTCTTTAGAAAAATCCAGTAATTTCATAAAATCACGTCCTGCTAAAGTCATCCTTCCTCCTTTATATATCTTCTTTGTCGAACAGCCTCATAGAGTACTATGCTGGCTGAAGTAGCAACATTTAAGGACTCTATCTTCCCTTCCATGGGAATAAGGAGTTTTTCCGTAGCACATTGGCTTAATTCCTTTGTAAGACCATTGCCTTCATTACCGAATAAAAAGGCGGAGGGTCCTTGGAAGGAAGCCTGAAAATGCGCTTTTTTCCCGCTCAAATCCAGTGCAAAGACCTGAACCTTGGCGCTTTTCAGCCTTTCACAAAGAGAAAGCAAATCCTCCTCTATACTGAAGGGCAAGCGAAAAAGGGAGCCCATGGTGGAGCGAACCACTTTCGGACTAAAGGGATCCACCGTATTCCTGCTTAGGAAAATATGATTTACCCCCGCAGCTTCCGCCGTACGAAAAAGGGTTCCCAAATTCCCCGGATCCTGAATATTTTCCAAAATCAGAAACAGATCTCCTTTAGGTTTTTCCTTCTTCGGAAAACGAAGCAAGCCCAGAATTCCCTGTCCGTGCTCCGTGGTGGAAATACTTTCCATAGCCTTCTTACTCAGAATACAAATCCGGGAATCTTCTTTCTCTATTCCTCTGGGTAATGCCCCTTTGTAGTCTTCCTGCACATAAAGCTGAAGCAAAGAGGACGCAGGCAAATCCAGCAGAAGTCTTTCCCCTTCCGCCACAAACATGCCCTTCTCCCATCGTTTCTTGGCTTTTTTTGTCAGTTCCCTGATTTCTTTTAATCCCTCATTGTGAGGAGATTCTATTCTATGCATGAAGCTCTTTCGCTTTCTAAACTAAAAAATAGGCAAAACTCGATAAAATATTATAACAAAACAAGCGAAAAACGTCTATATGGACTTTTAAGCTTCAAGCTGCAGACATTAAGCTTCCAGCTCCGAAAGCTCCGAAAGCCAGACATCTGCGCAGGCATCACTGGCCATTCGTAAATCACCTCTCGGAGAAAGGGCCACCCTTCCCACCTTTGGTCCATCCGGCAAGCAAGAGCGTTTGAATTGGTTGCCGAAGAAACGCTTATAAAAGATTTTTAAGTTTTTCAGGATTTCTGCCGCTGTAAATTCCGGAATATTCCGTTCATTTTCCTTATTCGCAAGGTTTTCTTTAGAGAAGGCAAAGCAAGCCAGTTCATAGATATTTCTTGCGGAAAATCCGTAGCGCAGGTGCTGATATAGGAAGAAATCCTGTAAAAGATAGGGACCTACCACATCCTCCGTCCTCTGACTAATCTCCCCGGAGGCATCCGGCGGCAAAAGCTCAGGACTTACAGGAGTGGCAATAATTTCCTCCACCACCTTTTCCAATTCCTGATTACCGGATTTTCTTGCAAATTCTCGAAGAAGCATAGGGATTGCCGTCTTGGGAATATCTCCGTTTACCCCGTACATGGACATATGGTCTCCATTGTAGGTGGCAAAGCACAGAGCCAGTTCGGATAAATCTCCGGTTCCCACCAAAAGAGCCCCCTCCTTATTGGCCAAATCCATCAGAATCTGGGTTCTTTCTCTGGCCTGTGCATTCTCATACACAATATCCTTCTTTTCCAAATCCTGAGAGATATCAGAAAAATGCTGTAATACCGCCTTTTCAATGGAAATCTCCCGTAAAGAAATGCCTAATGCCTTGGCAAGCTTCTCCGCACTGTCATGGGTTTTCTTGCTGGTTCCGAAGGATGGCATAGTGATGCAAAGGATATTTTCCTTATCATATCCCAAAAGGGCAAAGGTCTCCAAACATACGAAAAGAGCCAGGGTGGAATCCAGACCGCCGCTTAAACCTAAAATCAGCTTCTTACAGCCCACATGTTCCATACGCTTTTTCAAGCCTCTTGCCTGAATGGAAAGAATCTCTCTTGCTCTATCTCCTTCCTTTTCTATCGCCTTTGGCAGGAAGGGACAGGGACTTACAAAACGACGAAGAGTATACTGCTTATCCTTCATGGAAAAATACTGTGTATAGGAAGGCTCCTCTTTCACGAAGTAGGTGCTTTGCCGCATCCTTTCTCCTTCCAAAAGAGCAAGATTCACATCCGCCCAGAAAATCCCCTCCTCAAAGGGCTGATTCTCCTTTAAGATTCTTCCATTTTCGGAAATCAGACAGTGGGCAGAGAATACCATATCCTGGGTAGACTCGGAGGGACCTGCACTGGAATAAAGATAAGAGGCATGAAGATTCCCGCTGTAATGCTCTAAAAGCCGTCTTCTGCTTCCCCGCTTTCCTACCAGTTCATCAGAAGCGGAACAGTTGGCAAGAATGGTCGCTCCTGCCAGTGCATGCTTACTGGAGGGAGGAACCGGAACCCAAAGATCTTCACAGATTTCCACTGCCAGACGAAATCTTGGATCCTCTTCCCGGACAAAATGAAGGGAAGCCCCAAAAGGAATTTCCTTTCTATAGCCCTCTCCCTTTAAAATGTTAGGGATAAAGCGAACTTCTTCCTTTCCTTCCTGAAAATATCTTCTCTCATAAAACTCCGCATGGTTGGGAATAAACTGCTTCGGTACAATCCCTAAGATATCGCCATGGTAAGTCACCACTCCGGTATTGAATAATTTTCCTTCCAGTAACAGGCAATAGCCAATTACAAAAAGGACGTCCATCTCCTTCGTTTGTTCGCAAAAGGAAATTAATGCCTTTTCTCCGGCCTCCAAAAGACTGCGCTGATAAATCATATCCATGGCGGTGTAGGAAGTCAGACAAAGCTCCGGGTACACCAGCAAAGAAACCTTTTCCTCCTCTGCCTTTCTTGCCAAAATCAGCATTTGCTCCAGATTATACTCCGGATCCGCTACCCTCCCTTTAGGGCAGGCTGTAGCCACTCTTACAAAGTCCTTCATACTTCCTCCTGAAATTTTCCTCTTGCCTGCAGTTTCATTTCTTTTAATAAGCTGTCCTTTCCGTCAAAAACAAGAACCTGTTTTTTCCCTTGTTTCTGGAAAAGAATACAGTAAGCTCTGTTTCCTCCCAAGCCCTCTACATGAAGAACGGAAATACCTTCCCTCTTCCATCCTTCCTCCCTCTCCGGGCGAAAGGGCTGTATTTCCAAAATTTCCTCCGGGCTAATCTCTATCATCTGCTTTCTCTTTCCTCTATGGATAATCTGATCCACGGTAAAGCTTCCGCCAAGATAAAGATACTCGTATTCCCTATCCACGGAATTCAGCAGATAGTAAGACAAAAAAAGAACCGGAAAAAGAGCAATAAAGGGAATTGCTAAAAAGTAGCAAAGCACAAGAAATGCCAAAGGAAAGATAACTGCAAATAACTGTATTCCCTTATCCTTCGCTTCTATCTTTCCCTTTACCAAATGTTCCACATAATTCTCCATCCTGCCCTCCTTTTCTTGTCGCGAAAAAGGAAATAAAGCTAAGCCTAAGCTCAGTTTATTTCCTTTTCCCATTGTAATCGATATTCTCTTCTTTGCCTAGTTTTTAGAAGGATTTCCTTACATCATTCCTCCCATTCCTCCCGGCATCTGTGGCATAGGAGGAGTCGGCTCCTTAATGTCTGCTACAACAGACTCTGTGGTGAGTAAGGAGGAAGCAACGGAAGCCGCATTCTGTAAAGCGGTTCTTGCCACCTTGGCAGGATCCAGAATACCTACCTCCATCATATTAACATACTCTTCATTGTAAGCATCGAAACCGAAGTTTTCCTTTCCTTCCTTTACCTTATTCACAATAACCGCACCTTCCAGTCCTGCATTGTAAGCAATGGTATAAAGAGGAGCCTCTAGGGCCTTGGAAACAATCTTTGCTCCGGTCTTTTCATCGCCCTCTAATTGATTTACCACCTTATCCACTGCCTTCTGTGCATGGATATATGCGGATCCGCCACCTGCAATAACACCTTCTTCCACAGCGGCTCTGGTAGCATTTAAAGCATCCTCCATACGAAGCTTAGCCTCCTTCATCTCGGTTTCTGTAGCAGCACCTACACGGATTACTGCAACACCGCCGGAAAGCTTAGCCAGACGCTCCTGAAGCTTTTCCTTATCAAAGTCGGAGGTAGTGGTCTCAATCTGTCCTTTAATCTGGGCAATACGATCCTGAATCTCCTTCTTCTTACCAAGTCCCTCTACAATGGTGGTCTTTTCCTTGCTTACTTTAACAGACTTAGCTCTACCACACTGGTCGATAGTGGCATCCTTTAAATCTAAGCCCAGCTCTTCGGAAATCACTTCTCCACCGGTTAAGATGGCGATATCTTTCAGCATTTCCTTTCTGCGATCTCCATATCCCGGAGCCTTTACCGCAACTACATTGAAGGTTCCTCTCAACTTATTCACGATAAGAGTGGTTAAAGCCTCACCCTCGATGTCCTCAGCAATGATTAAAAGCTTGGCACCGGTCTTTACTACCTGCTCTAAGAGAGGAAGAACATCCTGAATATTGGAAATCTTCTTATCGGTAATAAATACATAAGGATCATCCAGATTTGCTTCCATCTTCTCCATATCGGTGCTCATATAAGCACTAATATATCCGCGATCAAACTCCATTCCTTCCACCAAATCAAGCTCGGTAAGCATAGTCTTGGACTCTTCCACAGTGATAACGCCATCCTTGGAAACCTTCTCCATAGCATCGGCAATCATATCTCCTACAGTGGAATCTCCTGCGGAAATGCCGGCAACCTTGGCAATCTGATCCTTGCCCTTTACCTTGGAGCTCTGCTTCTTAATGCTCTCTACCGCTGCATCCACAGCCTTGCGAATTCCCTTACGAAGCACGATAGGGTTGGCACCTGCCTCCAGGTTCTTCATACCCTCCATCACAATAGCCTGTGCCAAAACCGTTGCGGTGGTGGTTCCGTCTCCGGCAACGTCATTGGTCTTGGAAGCTACTTCTCTAACCAGCTGAGCGCCCATATTCTCATAAGGATCCTTTAACTCAATTTCCTTGGCAATGGATACACCGTCGTTGGTAATCAACGGAGAACCGTAGGACTTATCCAATACTACATTTCTTCCCTTAGGTCCAAGGGTAACCTTCACGGTATTTGCCACTGCATCTACACCGGCCCCTAAGGCCTTTCTTGCCTCTACTCCAAATTTAATCTCTTTAGCCATATTTTACCTCCTTGGAATTCCCTTTTTCTATTACTCTACGATTGCTAAGATATCATTCTGCTTAACAACGGTATACTTCTTTCCATCCAGCTCTACCT
>CALIEL010000430.1 GCA_938022235.1 Oribacterium parvum | reverse complement strand
CACCCCGATATACGGAGGCTCGTTTGGAGAAATTTACGGAGGATGTCCTACTGCAAGACCTGGCTCTATCCGTTCACTTCCAGCCTAATTATGATGGAAAATTAGAGGAGCCGGTGGTGCTTCCTGCAAAGATTCCTTATTTTCTTTTAAACGGTTCTGAGGGAATTGCGGTAGGGATGACCACTTCCACGCCTTCCCATAATTTGTCTGAAGTGATTTCTTTAATTCTGGCTTATCTTAAGAATCCGGAGCTTTCCCTTACGGAAATGCTGGAAATCATGCCGGGACCGGATTTTCCCACAGGGGGAATCGTAGCCAATCAGTCCGAGCTGGAAGAGATTTACAGAACAGGACAGGGAAGACTTCGTTTAAGAGGAAAGCTCTCCTTTGAGAAAAAGGAAGGTCGTTCCGACAGAGATAAGCTGGTGGTAACGGAGATTCCCTATACCATGGTGGGCCAGGGCATCAGTAAGTTTATGCAGGATGTGGCCAATCTTTGCGAGTAAAAAAAGATTAATGATATTCTGGATATTTCCAACCAGTCCAATGAGCAGGGAATTCGTATTGTTCTGGAGTTAAAGTCCGGAGCGGATATTGAAAAGATTGAAAATATTCTTTATAAAAAGACAAAACTGGAGGACAGCTTCCCGGTTAATATGCTGGCTATTGCCAAGGGCAGACCGGAAACCCTTTCCTTAAAGAGAATTTTAGAGGAATATCTTGGCTTCCAGGAAGAAAGACTGGAGGCTAAGTTCTCCAAATTACTGGAGAAGGAAGAAAGAAAGCGGGAAATCGAGGAAGGTTTGATTTCCGCCGTGGACTCTATTGATGCCATTATTGCCCTTCTTAGAGGCGCTAAGAATCATAAGGATGCAAAAACCGCTTTGATGCAGGGAGATTTAACTGCCATTCAATTAAAGGAAAGGGATGAAGTTTTTCGAAAGATCATAGAGGGCTTCCGCTTTACAGATTTACAGGCTCAGGCCATCCTGGATATGCGCCTGTCCAAGCTGATTGGATTGGAGATTCTTTCCCTGCAAAAGTCCCACAGAGAAAGTCTGAAAAACATTAAAAACTATAAGGAACTTTTGGGCTCCAAAAAGGTGCTGTATGCTCATCTGGAGCAGGAGCTTCTGCAAATCCAAAAGGATTACGGGAAGGAAAGAAAAACGAAAATCTGTGATGCCAATGAAGCGGTATATGACGATACTGCCATTGAAGAGATGGATTTATATTATTTGCAGGATCGCTTTGGCTATGTAAAGTGTGTGGACCCGGGAACCTTCCAGAGAAATAAGGAAAGCATCGAGGCGGACTATGCCTATGTACTGCCCTGTAAGAATACTGATCGCCTGCTCTTCTTTACGGATTTAGGAAATATGCATCAGATTAAGATGCTGGATGTTCCCGTAACGAAGTTTAAGGATAAGGGCGTTCCCCTTGATAATCTGAGTAAGTTCTCTGCAGAACAGGAAAGAGTGGTGGCAGTCTTTATTCGAAAAGTATTGGAGGAAGAAACCCTGCTCTTTGTAACGGAACAGGCACAGATAAAGAGGGTGAAGGGAGAGGAATTTGCCACCCAGAACCGTCTGGTACAGGCCACCAAGCTGGGAGAAGAGGATAGACTCCTTAGCGTAATGCCTGTGGGAGAAGAGGATATTGTTCTGGAAACAGAGGATTCTTATTTCCTTAGATTCTCCTTAACGGAAGTACCTTTACAGAAAAAGACGGCCAAGGGTGTGCTGGCTATGAGTTTGCGCCCCAAGGACTATGTAAAAAAGGTGTATTCGCTTGCTTCGGAGGAAAATGTGGAGTTGGAGAGTAAAACTCTGAACCTGCAAAGATTAAAGCCGGGCAAAAGAGGCGGAAAGGGCGTAAAGCATAGTTAGGGAAAATGCTTTTTTTCATCACCCTGCCATGCTACAATAGAGGCGTTAATGAGGAATAGAGGGAAAAGATATGGAAAAATTTAAAGTAGGTATTTTAGGAGCAACAGGAATGGTGGGACAGCGTTTTGCAACTTTACTGGCTGAACACCCATGGTTTGAGGTGGCTTGTCTTGCAGCCTCTCCAAGATCCAGCGGATTAACGTATGAAGAAGCGGTAGGGGATCGTTGGAAGCTGGAAGAGCCTATGCCTGAGAAATTAAAGAAGATGGTGGTTAAGGATGTATCCAAGGTGGAAGATGTAGTACAGGGCTTGGACTTCGTTTTCTCCGCTGTGGATATGAAGAAAGAAGAAATCAAGGCCATCGAGGAAGCCTATGCCAAGGCGGAGGTTCCGGTGGTTTCCAACAACTCTGCACATCGCTGGACAGAGGATGTTCCCATGGTAGTTCCTGAGATCAATCCGGAGCATTATCAGCTGATTGAAAAGCAGAGAAAGCGTTTGGGAACCAAGAGAGGTTTTATTGCGGTAAAGCCCAACTGTTCTATCCAGTCCTATGCACCTGCTTTGGCAGCATGGGCTGAGTATGAGCCTTACGAGTGTGTGATTTCCACCTACCAGGCAATTTCCGGTGCGGGAAAGAACTTTGAAACCTGGCCTGAGATGGTAGGGAACATCATTCCTTACATCGGCGGAGAGGAAGAGAAGTCAGAGAAGGAGCCTCTTCGTGTATTGGGAACTTATACAGAGGATGGTATTAAGCTGAAGGAAGGTTTGGTTTTAAGTGCTCAGTGTATCCGTGTTCCTGTTTTAAACGGACATACCGCCAAAGTTTCCGTTCGTTTCCGTAAGAAGGTCACTAAGGAGGAGTTGATTGCAGCCCTTAGAAATTATAAGGGCTTACCCCAGGAAAAGAATTTGCCCTCCGCTCCAAAGCAGTTCATTCAGTATTTGGAAGAGGACAACAGACCTTCCGTTCTTACGGATGTGAATTTCGAAAAGGGAATGGGAATTTCCATCGGAAGATTACGGGAAGATAATCTTTTCGATTTCAAGTTTGTGGGACTGAGCCACAACACCCTTAGAGGGGCAGCCGGCGGCGGAGTACTTTCCGCGGAAACTTTGGTAGAGCTTGGATATATTCAAAAAAGATAAAATCTAGGGGGTGTGAACAAGGGGGATTTACTTTCTTTTTCACACTCCTTTTTTTCAGGAGGCTTGCTATGCGTATTGAAAAATGTGGTCATTTTGTAGACGAAAGAGAAGTTCATCGCTATATTTTGGAAAACAAGAACGGCGTCCGGGCGGTTTTCACCGACCTTGGTGCTGTTTGGCTTTCCTTTCTTTTTCCTGATCGGAGCGGAAAATTGGTGGATGTGCTTTTGTCCGTTGAAAACTGGGAAGATTTAATGGAAAACCCGGGACATATGGGAGAGGTGGTAGGAAGAAATGCCAATCGTATTAATGGAGGACATTTTCAGCTACACGGGAAAGATTACCATTTGTTTTTAAATGACAAGCAGCATAGTAATTGCCATTCCGGCCCGGAATATTTTGGCAGAAGACTGTTTCAGGCCAAGCAAAAGGGAGAAAATTCGATTTGCTTTTCTCTCTTCTCTAAAGATATGGATCAGGGCTTTCCCGGAAACATGGATTTTTCCGTGACCTATGAGTTAACGGAGGACAATGCCCTGCATATCCGCTATAAGGGAAGTTCGGATAAGGATACCCTGATGAATTTTACCAATCATGCCTACTTTAATCTGTCCGGTCATGACCAGGGAGGTATAGCGGAACAAAGCGTTCGTATTTTTGCTTCCGCTTATACGCCCTCCGATGAATACTTGATTCCTACGGGAGAGATTCGTCCTGTTACGGGAACGGCCTTTGATTTCCGATAGGAAAGACCGATTTTTTAGAAAGCCTTTAAGAAAGATAAGGAGCTTTTAGCGGCAGGGGGATATGATCATAACTTCTGTGTGGACGGAGAAGCGGGAACCCTTCGAAAAGCAGCTTTGGCTTATTCCAAGAAAACAGCTATTGAAATGTCGGTAGAAACGGATTGCCCGGGAATTCAGTTCTATACCGCCAATTTTTTAATGGCGGAGGATATGGGAAAGGACGGAGTGAGCTATGAACCCCATAGCGGATATTGCTTTGAAACCCAATACTATCCCAATGCCATCAATGTTCCGACTTTTCTTTCTCCCATTGTAGCGGCAGGCTCCACCTACCGTTCTGAAACCATCTATCGTTTTCGGCAAAGATTGATTTAAATA
>CALIEL010000429.1 GCA_938022235.1 Oribacterium parvum | reverse complement strand
TCCTTGTTGAGCACGGAGATATCAAAAATCATGCTCTGAAGAAGATTTTCCTGATCCTCCAGAAGCTTTTCTTTTACAGTGGAATCCACCTTCTGCTCCTCAGCTTTAGAGAGCTTTCTTACTTGTAAAGTCGCGCCCTTTGGAAATACCCCGGAATCAGCCTGTACCGTAACAAGTACACCGGAAAGCTCTTTTTCCGCATAAAATGCTTCTTCTGTAGTCTCAGACTCTATTTCTGAAATTTCTTTTTCGATTTCATTTTTTTCTTCGACTACATTTTTTCCCATTACGTTTTCTTCAAGTGCATCTTCTTCAAGTGCATTTTCTTCCATTAGGTTTTCAGAAGAAGTTACACTCTTTTCTTCCGGAAAACTTTGCTTTATTCCTTCAGACAGTACCGTTTCATTTGCGATAGTTGCTGCAGAAACATAGGTAGAAAAGCTGCAAGATAATGCCAGAAGTAATGCCAATGTTGTTTTTGCTCTTTTTCTCATTTTTCTCCTCATACATTGTTTTACAAGTTCACATTTGGCTTCTGTAGAAAAGAATACCACATGCATTAAATTATAGCAATCTTTCCGCTTTTTAAGAAAATATTTTAAAGTCATTAAAGTAATCTGTAATGCAAAACATAAAATCCACCTATATAAAAATTAGTCAATCTATTTTATTGCTTACAGCACTCTTGAAAACTATAAAATAAATATATTTCAATATTCATTACATTTGCGTTACAATAGAAAATACGGAATTTTTGATAAGAAAGGAATAGAGAAGCTATGGGACAGGCGGTAAATGTGAACTTTCGTTTGGATGCAGAAGATAAAAAGAATATGGAGCAGGTATGTACAGAATTGGGATTGAGTATGAGCGCTGCTTTTACCATATTTGCAAAGAAGGTGGGAAGGGAACATAGAATTCCTTTTGATGTTTCCGTGGATCCATTTTATAGTGAAAGTAATATAAAGGAGTTAAAAAGACGTATCGAGAGTGTGCGTTCAGGCAAGAGTACATTAGAGGAACATGATTTGATAGAGGTGGATTAATGGCTATCAATGCATAGGAAAACCGGAGCCACTGAAGGGAGACCTCAGTGGCTATTGGAGTGTTCATATTGATGAAAAAAATAGAATTGTATTTCGTATCACAGAAAAACATATAGAAATTATGCAGTGCGGTTCACATTATCATGACAAATAATTTATTTCATTACCTCTACACCATCCGGCAGCAGCTCCGCATTTACGATGGGGTTTCCGCTCATTTTCACTTTCTTTAGGTTGGGAAGATTCCGAAGAACGGAAATGTCGGAGATATAGTTATTCGAGAAATCCACCTCCTCCAGGGTACTAAGGCCATCCAGGCAATCCAGGCTTTGCAGTTTATTGTCACTGATATTCAGACTCTTTAAGGCCTTGTAATGAGAGAGGAAAGACTTTGCATTAGTGGAAAAATCTTCCGATTCATCATCCAAATTCTTGAGTGTTGCGTTTGTGAGGGTCAGGCTCTCTACCGTGTTGTCGTCCTCCATGTGGCTTAGAGAAACGGGAAGAACAGGATAGTCACTGGATGAGCGACTTTTGTTCGGAGAGAAAATAAGCTCTTTGGCCCCGTTATTTGTAAAAGTTTGGGTATAATCCGTATATTTATCAAAGGGCAAATCCTGGAATTCCAGATGTGTAAGGGCAGGAAGTGTCCGAAGGATAGGTCCCAAGTCCGGCTGAACCGCACCGATAATGCCGTTTCCCACAATGATTAAATCCGTTAAAGCATTCATTCCCTGCAGAAAATCTGCACTGTATTCAATACTATAGTTATGGATTGTCAGCGTCTTTATGGAAGGCATGTGGGCAATGGAATCTCGATCCAGGGAATAGCAGTTCACATTTTCCAAGGCGCTTAAGCCATGTAAATCAGGAAGCTGATATGTGTGATACCCGAAGGAAAGCGTCTGTAAAGAACTGAGGGTGCTGAGGGCATTAACATTTTCCAGGGAAGAGCAGTCAATGGAGAGGCTGTTTAAGGAAAGATGTCCCGATAAACCGTCCAAATTCAAAATTGAAAGGTCTACTAAACTTAGGGATTTTAATTTCGGCATGTTTTGCACGAAGTTCAAGTCCTTTACATCCTTTAAATTCCGTAAGGAAAGCCGCTCCAGCTGGGGCATACCGGAAAGTACGGCAACATTTTCCACGGAACTATCTCCTGTTCCCAAGAGGTCCAGACTGCTTAGGCTGCTTAAAGAGGAAAGGGGAGAAAGATCCATGGGGCTTTTGTCCGCATTAAGCTCCAGAGCAAGCGTCTTGAGCTTCGGAAAGTTTCGAAGGAACAGAAGCCCCTTCGTATAGTCATCATCGATATGAACGGTGAGCTCTTCCAGAGAAGAAAATGCCTTAAAAG
>CALIEL010000428.1 GCA_938022235.1 Oribacterium parvum | reverse complement strand
TTTGTAACGGGATTTATACCCAGGAGGGGGGAACCCACATCGTGGGCTTAAAGACCAAATTTGCCCAGCTGATGAATACTTACGCAAGACAACTGGGAATTTTAAAGGAAAAGGATCCGAACTTTACCGGAGCGGATACCAGAAACGGTATGGTGGCTGTGCTTTACGTAAAGTATCCGGAGCCTGTTTTTGAGGGGCAGACCAAAACCAAGCTGGCTTCTTTAGAGGCGGCCAGGATGTATCCTCCGTGGTAGGAGAAGAGCTGGAGCGATATTTTGACAGAAACCTGGAAATCGTGAAGGCGATTCTTTCCTGTGCGGAAAAATCCGCCAAGATTCGAAAGCAGGAAGAAAAGGCCAAGGTAAACCTTTTATCCAAGTCCAAGTACAGCTTCGATTCCAACGGAAAGCTGGCGAACTGTATTTCCAAGACTCCGGAGGAATGTGAAATCTTCATCGTGGAGGGAGACAGTGCGGGTGGCTCGGCCAAAACCAGCAGAAACCGCCATACACAGGCTATCCTTCCTTTGAGAGGAAAGATTTTAAATGTGGAGAAGGCTTCCATCGATAAGGTACTGGCCAATGCGGAAATCAAGACCATGATTAATGCCTTCGGTTGCGGTTTTTCCGAGGGCTTCGGCAATGATTTTGATATTTCCAAACTTCGCTATCATAAAATCATCCTCATGACGGATGCGGATGTGGACGGTAGCCATATCGATACCTTATTACTTACTTTCTTTTACCGATTTATGCCGGAATTGATTCAGGAAGGGCATATCTATGTTTCCATGCCTCCCCTGTATCTGGTGATTCCGGACAACAAAAAAGAAAAGCCTCAGTATTTATATGATGAGAAGGCTCTTCTGGCTTATCAGAAGAAGCATGGCAGCTCCGGCTATGAATTAAAGCGCTTTAAGGGTCTTGGAGAAATGAACCCCAAGGAGCTTTGGGAAACCACTCTGAATCCGGAAAACAGGGTGTTGAAAAGAGTGGAAATTGAGGATGCCAAGCTGGCTTCTCAGGTGACCAGTATGCTGATGGGTACGGAGGTAGCTCCCAGACGAGAGTTTATCTTTACCCATGCTATGGAAGCGGAAATCGATGCATAGAAAGGCTGAGGAAGAGAGAGTATGCCAGAACAAATCTTAACCACGGAATTTTCCGAGGAAATGCAAAAGTCCTATCTGGACTATTCCATGAGCGTAATTACCAGCAGAGCCGTGCCGGATATTCGGGACGGTTTAAAGCCTGTGCAAAGAAGAGTCCTCTTTGATATGGGAGAGCTTAGGGTATTCCATGACAGACCAACCCTTAAATCTGCCAGAATCTGCGGTGATACCATGGGTAAATATCACCCCCACGGAGACAGCTCCATCTATGAAACTCTGGTGGTTTTGGCCCAGGGCTTTAAAAAGAATCAGGCTTTGGTAGAGGGACAGGGAAACTTCGGTTCCATTGAAGGAG
>CALIEL010000427.1 GCA_938022235.1 Oribacterium parvum | reverse complement strand
AAGGGACGTTCCGACTGGCCGGAGGATGTACGAGTAAACCTTGTTTACCGTGACAGCAGTGCCGGAAACGGAACGGAAGTAAAGAAAATCACCCTGGTTAACGGTGCTATTGACGCAGACTTACAGGATGCCAGCGGAAAGCACAACAACGTAGGTAAGGTGGAGCTTGCAGCAGGAAGCATTGACGCACCTCTTAATACCAAGTTGAAGTTTACCGGCTTCCAGAAGAGAGGTGCGGCGGCAGATACCTTTACTACAGACACCAAGGACGTTCGTTTCTCCTCCGGATCCGTACAGGCCAGCCTGGATATGCTTTCCACCTCCGATGTGCGTGCTTTGGTACGAGGCGGAGGAACCATTAACCTGGCAGACTTAAAGGCCAGCAATGAAATGAATTCCTACAGCTATGATTTCTATATGGGAAAACTGGATCTCTTGGCAGAGACCTTTACCAAGAACATGAACGAGGTAAATAAAAAGGGTAACACCAACTATGCCGGTGTAACCAACCCCAACCATGTCTTAATGATTAACAAGGATAATGCCGGTGGAAACGATCCCAGTAACGTTACCGCAGCCAATATCGGTATTTCCAGAGGCTGGGTAAACGGAACCACCCATATCGGAACCAACGGCTTTAGAAACGGTGCTTCTGCTACCAATCGAGGAGATACCACCGATACGGTTTTGGAAATGTTGGAGCAGATGACTTCTCCTATGATGAAGATGAACAACACCAAAACCAACTATGCGGATTACATGAACAATGTATCCACCACTTTGGCCACCGATTCCTATGCCAATAAGAATGCACAGGAAATCAACAAGGCGGTATTGGAGGGAATCAACAATTCCAGAGATCAGCTTTCCGGCGTCAGCTTGGACGAAGAGGCGGCAAACATGATGACCTACTCCTCTTCTTACAACGCAGCGGCAAGACTGATGACCACATTGAATGATACCTTGGAAACCTTACTGGCTATTGGACGATAAGAATTTACGGGAGCTATAAATGGCTCCCGTATTTTTTTGTAATAATACGCTCTAAAGGAGTATAGGTCTGTAATCGGGGCACGCTCCCGCTAACCTCGCCCCCTCCGAAGGGAGGGACTGTTGTAATAATACGCTTTGAAGAAGTATAGGTCTGTAATCGGGCACGCTCCCGCTAACCTCGCCTTCGCAGCGGTACTAACTTCAAGCTTCGCTTTGCTCGCTTTCAGTAAGTACCGGCGGGCTCAGATTGCCCTCTTACAGACCTACACTCCTTCTTTCGCTTCATCTTATTATTTTCTACAGTCCCTCCCTTCGCCGGCATTCTGTAAGTACCGGCGGGCTCAGATTGCCCTCTTACAGACCTACACTCCTTCTTTCGCTTCATCTTTGTTTCTTAAAAATGCGGTAGCCATTCCCCCTGTATTTTTAAGAGTTTTTCTGAAAAATACTTATAGTTTAAGAAAAATAGCTCGATATATACAGTAATGAAAAAAGAGCTAAAACGGCTCTTCTTTCATCAGGGAAAGGATGCCCGGTAACATGCAAGAAGCAAAGGATAAACATCCGGAAAGAATGGAGTAAATCATGAGAGTAACAGCAAGAACCTATTATCAGGATTATGCAAAGTCCGTCGGAAATCTTCATGGCAAGTTAAACGAGTCTATGGAGCAGGTTTCCACCGGAAGAAAATACAAGGCAGCCGATGAGAACCCCATTGCTTACTATGCCGGAAAGCGAATGGACAATCAGCACATGGATGCCGAGTCAAAGAAAGGCATAATCGACGACGTAAAAAATCGTTTGTACCAGCAGGAAAAAGGTGCATTAAGCATTCAGGAAGATATGCGTGCCGTTAACACCAAGGTGCTCGCTATCTCTAACGATAGCCAGAATGCTAATGAAGGAACTGTGGGAACCTATGAAACAGAGTTTACCCAGCGTCTTCATTCCGTAGTAAACACCCTGAATTCCCAGTATGACAACTTCTATGTTTACGGCGGAAACGATATGACCACCGTTCCATTCTCCTTAAAAGAGGATTTAAACGGTACCAATCCAAGTATTACCC
>CALIEL010000426.1 GCA_938022235.1 Oribacterium parvum | reverse complement strand
TTCAAGCTTCGCTTTGCTTGCTTTCAGTAAGTACTGACGGGCTCAGATTGCCCCTCTTTCATGCTATACTGCATCTGTCGCTTCAGCTTATTGGTTTTTACAGTCCTTCACTTCGCCGAGCTCGATAGTTCTTTCAATCTCAGATTATCCTCTTTCACACCCCTACTGCATCTGTCGCTTCCACTTAATATTTTCTCAGTCCTTCACTTTTACTAAGAAAATATATAATGAAGTCAATTTTTGATGCACAAAACGAGATACCGCACATTACGCGAGCGATACTCGTTAAGAATAAAACCGTTGCAGAACTGTTTTTTCCATGTTCTACAACGGTTTATTATTCCTCTAATGATATTCGTGGTTTTCTGTATTAACAGTAAAATATACTAAATACAGAAAAAATAACTATCTGCATATTAATTTTCTTTTTTCTTCTGAAGAACCACAAAGCCTGCCAAGGATGCTAAGGAAATTCCGAAAAGGGAAGCCCAAAGTCCTGTGAAGTTATAATCTCCGGTTGCTACGGATGCTCGGTCGGATACGCTCTTTACGCTTGGACGGGATTCTCCCAATACAGTTCCCTGCTTTTTCTCAACGGTTTCCGCTACGGGAGCCACACGGTTCTCTCCTAAAACTTCACCGCTTGGTGTAGAAGCTGTTGGACGGCTTTCTCCCAGAACGATTCCGGGATTGGTAGGTGCATTGCTGACAGTGCTTACAGTCACTCTTGAACTGCTTCTTCCACCGCCGCCATTGCTTGTTCCGCCAACCCTTGGATTCACAGGAGTAGCAGGCACAACAGGTGTTTCGGGGTTTACCGGCTGTGCAGGCTGCTCCGGGTTAACAGGATTTACGGGTTGCACAGGATTGTTCTTCGGCTCTACTGTGTTCATTTTTACGGTAAGAAGAACCTTGTCATTTCCTTGACCGGACACCTTGTCTCTACCGGCATCATTTTGCACTGCCCCCCAAACATAAGAGGTATTACCGGAAGCATAAACATACCATAAATCAGACTTCATATATCCTACTAAAGTTCCGGCAATACTTCCCTCTGTGCTAATGTTCTTTTCTGTCTCCGTTTCCGTTTCTACTCTATTGGAAGAGGTGGCATTGATTTTTAATCCTTTCATTACCAGCTGAATCTTTTGGGCAGAATTGTTAATAAGCTCCTGCAAATTTCCAAAAACACTGGTAGTTGCATGTCTTCCTGTAGCAGGAGAGGGATTAAAGTTTTCAATAGGGTATGCTTTGCCGGTAACTGGATCTTTGCCATAGATTCTTTCGTTAGCCGCATTTTCATCGGAGCCTTGCTTCGCCAATGGCTTCATCTGGGTTAAATCTAAATCCATGACAAGGCTTACCTTCTTCTTGGAAAAGGAAGATTTTCCATAATTAATGCGATAAATCATGGGATTTCCGTCCGCAGAACTTAGCTCATAATGCTTCTTGGCATCCTCTAAGTCCGTTGGGAGATGGAAGCTTCCCTCCAGGTCATCTCCCAAAGTAAATGTGGAGCGAAGGCCTGTCTCTAAATTGTTTACAAAAATATCATTCGACCCCGGTATAATTCCGGAAGACGCATTAATGGCGTTAGTCACTGGAGACACATCCAAATCCGCCTTCAGAGAATAGCTATCTTCCTTATTCACCGGATGTGCTGCAGTATTGGTACTGTCATAAGCTTCTGTACTCTCATCCTTTTTGATGGAAAGATCCCCTTGGAGAACTAGATCTTTGTTTTTAAGCCTGGTAATTACATTATCTTCGACTCCAGGATGGCTTTCCACAATGGTCTTCTCTCCCTTGGCATCTTCTGCTGTCACAGTGGTATCTACGTGAATCACAGGTCTAGCTTGCCCTCCACGGGTAATATCTGCATGTGTGGAAATGTCTGTTCCCTGCTTTTGATTCTCCGACAGCACGGTATTCACATTGTTCGGTGCAGTGGTACCGGGATCCACTGCCGCTTCCTCTACGGTAACAACTGCCCCTTCTCCCCCGCTGGTTGTTCCCGCTCCTGGGGCTGTTGCTGCTGTCGCCCCTGTTTCAGCCTCTGCCACTACTCCTGCTGTCGCTCCTGTTGCAGCTTCTGCCGCTGCTCCCGATGTCGCTCCTGTTGCAGCTTCTGCCGCTGCTTCCATTGTTCCTGTCGTTGCTGCTGAAGCAGGATTTACTTCCTCAGCTCTGGCATTCATAGGAATCGCAACCATTGCTCCTGTCATAGCTAATGCAGCTACCTGTACCTTTAAATTTTTCTTCTTCATTTTCATTCTCCCTGTGTTTAGAAAAGCTTTTTAAACTTTCCATCTGTCTTTTTAAAGCATTTACAGGACAAAACAGAAGAAATATATACAAAGCTGCTGATACTGTTGTTCTATTTCTCCTGTTTTTGCTTTAAAAAATTAAAATAACTATAAACACTATACTAAGGAAAAAAAGTTAATAAGTCAAATCTTAATTCACAAAACGAGATACCGCACACTACGTGAGCGATACTCGTTAAGAAATAAACCGTTGCAGAACTGTTCATTCCATGTTCTACAACGGTTTATTATTCCTCTAATGATATTCGTGTTTTTCCGTATTAACAGTAAAATGTACTAGATACAGAAAAAATGATTATCGGCATATTAATTTTCTTTTTTCTTCTGAAGAACTACAAAGCCTGCTAATGCCGCTAAGGAGATTCCAAAAAGGGAAGCCCAAAGGCCTGTAAAGTTATAATCTCCGGTTGCTACGGATGCTCGGTCGGATACGCCCTTTACGCTTGGACGGGATTCTCCCAATACAGCTCCCTGCTTTTTCTCAACGGTTTCCACTACGGGAGCCACACGGTTCTCTCCTAAAACTTCACCCGCAGGGGTAGAAGCAGTAGGACGATTCTCTCCCAGCACCTCTCCGGGAGTGGAAGAACCCGGTGTTACAATAGGAGTACTTGTTCTACTTCCTCCACCATTACTTGGTGCAATAGGATTACTTGGTCTAGCCGGATTGCTTGGTTCCTCCGGACTTATTGGAGTAGTTGGATTTGTAGGCTCAACAGGTTGTACCGGTTCAACGGGCTTTATCTTGTTCTCTACTGTGGTCATCTTTACGGTTAAATCAACCTTATTATTTCCGTTATCATTTCCGGCGATTCTGTCACGACCGGCTACAAAATCTCGGCCTTCCTCATTCTGGATAGCTCCCCAATTATAGGCAGCTTTACCGGTTACAGTAGTAGTAAAAATTAAAAACTTTACTTCCTTACTGACATCTGCCTTCATATAGCCTACTAAGGTTCCCCGAATGGTTCCCTCTGCAGTTGTGGTTTTCTCTGTGGCGGTTTCTGTTTCTTCTACATTGCCGTGTGCCGCTTTAAACTTAACACCCTTCATGATTAACTGAATCTTCTTTGCAGACTTGTTAATCAAATCATTTAAAGCTCCAAAGGTGCTGATCTCTACCTTTGGATTCTGATATTTACTTAAATCCAAGTCCATGGCAATGCTAACCTTATCCTTTGCAAAGGAGGAGTTGCCATAATTGATGCGATACATCATGGGACTACCGTCTGCAGAACTTAGCTCATAGTGCTTTTTAGCATCCTCTAAGTCTGTGGGCAGGTGGAAGCTTCCCTCCAAGTCTCTTCCCATCTCAAAGGTGGAACGAAGACCGGTTTCCATTTTATCAATGTTAACCTCCTTCATAAGACTGTTTAACCGTGCTGAAGCATTGATGGCATTGTTTACTGCATTAACATCTAAGTCAGCCTTTAAGCTATAGCTATCCTCTTTATTGACTTCATGTGCTGCATCACCGGTACTGTCAAAGTCTGTACTGTTATCCTTTGCAATAGAAAGGTCACCCTGCATTACCACGTCTTTATTTTTCACATTGCCCAATACAGCCGGTAAACCTTTAACTTTATCTCCAATAGTTCCTTCTCCCTTAGCCTCTTCCGGTGTAATCGTTGTATTAACCTTGAGGATAGGAGTATCAGCAACAATATCCGTTCCCTGCTTATTATCGTCCGGTACTACGGTATCCACATTGTTGGGAACAGTGGTGGCAGGGTCTGCCGGTGCCTCTGCTACGGTAACCGGTGCTGCTACGGCTGCCGGGGCTGACGCTTCCGTGGTAGCTATTGCTGCTGTTCCGGTTCCAGCACCGGTTGTTGCTGTTGCTGTGCTTGTACCGGTGGTCGCCGCTGTGCTTGTTGCAGGCGTTGTCGCTGTACTTGCTGTAGGAGCTGCGGCAGTGGCAGGTGCTTCTGTACTGCTTGTGCTCGCAGTCGCCGGTGCTGCCGTGCTTGCTTCTTCCGCTCTTACGGTCAATGGTGCAGCTGCAATGGCTCCTGTCATGGCGAGTGCAGCTACTTGTACTTTCAGTTTCTTTTTCTTCATTTTTCATTCTCCCTTACTAGGTAATTTTTTTGTCCCATAGTAGCTACAACTCTCTTCCCTGATTTCTGCTATGGTACGAGTAGACCGGACTAAATACAGGGAATCGTCTTCTCCCTCCGATTCCCATCCTGCCTACAGATGATTATTAAAATCCAAAGTAAATATACTCCATATTCTAAGAGAAAATCAATAAAAACTTAATTTTTAATTTATTAAAAATGTATAAAAAAAGATTGACTGCCTCTTCCGAAGCAATCAATCCCTTTTATTCTCACTTGATTCTCATTGTATTTTTATTTTACGGTAGGCTCAGGAGTGGTTCCGCCCTTCTTCCCTCTAATGATTACAAGAACAAGGTAAATAGCAGCCACAATTACACCGCCCACATAAGCAATTGGCCAGCTTAAACCAAAGCCCAGCTTTGCATTTAAGATATAGCTTGCGCAGATGAAGGTGTAGAAGGTACCGGGAAGCAGTGGCATCCATGCCCATTTTGCTTTTCCGTTAATCATGAGATAAATACCTGCCGCAGCCAAGGGGAATAATGCCATAGTCTGGTTAGACCATGCGAAGTATCTCCAAAGAATCTGGAAGCCCTTAGGATCTACCTTTGCCCAAACTAAGATTCCTGCTACCAGGATAAAGATTGGAATGGCAAGGCTTAATCTTCTGAAATTGTTATCCTGCTTAATGTGGAAGGTATCTGCAATGGTAAGACGTAATGCACGAAGTGCAGTATCTCCGGAGGTAATAGGAAGAATAATAATACCGATAAGTGCTATTGCTCCGCCAATAGGTCCTAAAGCTCTTCTACAAACTACACCGACTACAGAGGTTGGAGAAATAGCAACCAACTCTCCCGCCTTCTGAATCATGTACTGGAAGGTTCCTGCCTTCTCATTAAATACCATGCTGATTCCGCCCTGGTCTGCAGTGAACTGAATCAATGCCATTGTTCCTGCCGCCCATACCATGGCGATGAAGCCTTCTACAGCCATCATGTTATAGAAGGTCATTCTTCCGTCCTTCTCACTCTTAATGGTTCTTGCTACAAGAGCAGTCTGGGAAGAGTGGAATCCGGAAAGAATTCCGCAGGCTACGGTTACGAAGAAAATCGGGAAAAAGTTCTGTGTCCAGAAATAATCTCCATAGTTAAAGGAAGGAGTATTCCAGTTTCCGAAAATCTCTACTAATGGGTAATGGGAAATTACCATTACAGCAAATACACCTACTGCGGAGAATACCAGGATTGCACCGAAGATAGGATAGATTCTTCCGATAATCTTATCGATGGGGAATACAGTAGCAATTAAATAGTATGCGAAAATAATACCGTAGATAATCCAGGTGGAAGCCTCTGTAGGCGCACCGCTGAATCCGAATACCTGGGTTGCGGTAATGTCTCCGGGGGTGTAAATGAAAACGGTTCCTACCAAGAGTAAAAGCACGCATACAAACACATCATAAATCCAGAACACTGCCTTGTTGGTATAGCGTCTTACCATTTCCGGCATCTGGGCTCCGCCGTCACGAGTACAAATCATTCCCGCAAAGTAGTCATGTACCGCTCCGCCAATAACATTTCCGATAGGAATGGTAAGCAGTGCAATCGGTCCGAACAAAATACCCTGAATCGGTCCAAGAATAGGTCCTGTTCCGGCAATGTTCAGTAAGTTAATTAAAGCATTTTTCCAAGTAGGCATCGGAACATAATCCACACCATCCTGCTTGGCGTAAGCCGGTGTCTCTCTGTCGTCCGGCTGGAATACATGATCGCAAAGGCGACCCATAGCCATTCCGCCGACGATGAGAATCACAAGGCCGATCATAAAGGTAACCATAAGTAATCCTCCCCTTCTTTCCTCAATTTTGTGCAAAACTAAAAATACACCTTGTTCACAGAAATTTCAATATTTTATCCATTTATTTCAAAATCAATAAGTACTTTATTATAGTTTATTTGCCTAAATTTCCTTTCTATTGACGATAATCTGTTAAATAAATAGCAATTTTGTATTTTGTACACATACATTATCCTCTAAAATCAAAGGATAGTTTTTACATTTTTTTGTGCTATTCAAATAAAAGATTAGGAATTTTAAGATTTCTGTACTAAACTGCGGTAAAATAGCCGTCAGAAAGAATAATAAAAGTAGATAGGGGATAGAAAATGAAGGATATTTTGACATTTTTAGAAGAAGAAGGTATTTCGGAAAAGCTTTTAGAGGAGCTGCGCTCCTTCCGTTCCTTTTACAAGCTGGAAGAAGAGGACGAAAAGCGTTTGCCGAAAATGGAGTATTTGTACTACGGAAAGGAAATCTGGGAAGCCGCCATTGCCGCCCTGCTTTCCGGAGCAAACCTGCTTTTGGACGGTCCTAAGGCCACGGGCAAAAACGTTTTAGCCCAGGGACTGGCTCTGGCATTTTCCCGTCCGGAATGGGATATTTCCCTTTATGTCAATTCAGATGCCTCCTCCCTGGTGGGTAGCGATACTTTTTCCCAAGGAGAAGTTAAGCTTCGTAAGGGACCGATTCTGGAGTGTGCCCTTCGTGGGGGCTTCGGCATCTTAGACGAAATCAACATGGCGAAAAATGAATCCTTGGCGGTACTGCACGCTACCCTGGACTTCCGTCACAGCATTGACCTGCCGGGCTACGGCCAGTTCCCCCTGCATGAAGCTACCCGCTTTATCGGCACCATGAATTACGGTTATGCAGGAACCAGAGAGGTAAATGAGGCCTTAGCTTCCCGTTTTCTGGTGCTCCACATGCCGGTGATCAGCGCGGAGAATCTGGATAAGCTTTTGCAGCAGCAATTTCCGAACTTGTCGGAGGAATACAGAAAGCAGTTTGCCCTCCTCTTTTCTGAAATTCAGGAAAAGGTTTCCGGGGGTGAAATTTCCAGCAGGAGCTTAGACCTTAGAGGTTTGATTTCTTCCATTAAAGCAATGCAGAAGGGCTTATCCGTATCCAAGGCTTTGGAAATGGGACTGGTAAACAAGTCCTTTGACCTTTACGAAAGACAGTTGGTACAGGATTTACTGGATGCCAGAATTCCTAAAGAGCTTTCCGGAGAGCGTATTTTCCTATGATGCTGACAGAATTTGAAAAAAAACGGGCCGCCAATATGATTTGGAACGGTGCCCATAACTATAAGGTCTCTCCCGGCTACCGTATGTATGATTATCAGGGCAAGGCGGACCTGTATTGGAATACCATCATTGGTGCCAGCTATACCCATTTTGACTGGAAGAAATTAACGGCATTCTACAGCACCTTTCACGAAACTCTGGGGCAGGAAACCTACGAAACACTCTTTTGGCTGGCTTTGGAAAATGCCACCTTCGAAAAGGAAAGTCCTCTAAGAGAAAGTCTGGCTCTCCTTCGCAGAGAATATTGCAAACGGAAGCTTCAGGAATTTATTCCCAGTATTGCGGAAAGCCGAGAAGGCTGGATCTTAGAAGGACATTATAAGACAGCCTTGGGAGAGGACTGCGGTCTGCCGGATCTGGTGGATCGAAAGCTTCTAAAAGAAGTGGAAATTTCCGGGGAGCTGAATACCGAAGAATGGATTCAAAGTCTCTCCAAGACTTTACAAAAATATTTCACCTATCTCCCCGGTCTTCCGGCTGCCATGCAGAAGAAAAAGCGGGAATTCAAGATTCCCCACCTTTTCTTTTGGCTAAAGGACGAGAACGATACTTCTTCCGGAGCACCGAAAAAGCTGGTTTTAGGGCTTTTAGAGCGAAGTAAGGGAGGGGCGGACAGCAGGGATGTGGAAACCGCCTCCGAAAAATACCAAAAAATCACCGAGGAAGGGCTTCGAAAATACATTCAAAGCTATTTCGGACAGCCTCTCTTCGATAAGAAAAAATCCGAAGCTATGGAAAAAGCCTGCTGCACCGGAAATCATCAGGGGGCAAGGCTGTATTTTACCAACGGCAAAGAAGAGGAGAATCTAAAGGGCTTTGCGGCGAAGATGCGGAAGGAAATGGAAGCCCAGCGAAAGAAAAACGAACAGGCCTATGAAAAAGAAGAAAGCTATAACCAGACGCAGATTTTCAGACTAAGTCAGATGTTGAAAAATGCGCTTCTTAGCAGTTTGGAGCCAAGTCCCGTCCTTTCCAATCAGGGCAAATTGATTCCTTCTCTTTTGTGGAAGCCCCTATATCTAAAGGGCCACAATAAAATTTTCCAAAAGGAAATTGCAGACAGTCAAGGCTCTCTTACGGTGGATTTACTGCTGGATGCCTCTTCCTCCCAGATTCATCGGATGGAAACCGTATCCCAACAGGGCTATATTCTGGCAAAAGCTTTGGATAACTGTCGAATTCCGGTTCGGGTTTTCGGCTACTCCTCCATGAGCGGCTATACGGTTTTGAATCGATATCGGGACTATGCGGAACGAAATAAGAACAAAGAAATTTTCCGTTACTTCACCACCGGAGCAAACCGGGACGGCCTGGCGCTTTCCGCCGTTTTGGAGCAGTTAAAGGAAAATACAGCCTCCCATCGCCTGGTAATCTGGCTTACGGATTTAAGTCCCAACGACCTTTTGGAGGTAAAGAACAAGGCCAGAAACTATTCCGGAGATTTGGCCATCTCCGACATTCAGGAAATAGTGCATAAAGCTCATATGGAAGATATTTATGTACTACTGGCCTATACCGGAAAGGACAAGGACGTTCCCAATGCTCAGAAGATTTTCGGCAGAAACTTTGTAAAGGTCCAGTCCTTAGAGCATTTTTCCGAGCTGATGGGGAAAATGATTCAGGCGGAAATTCAAAGAATGTAAATAGAGCAAAGATTTTGTCAGTCGATAAAAAATAAAAAGAGAGTAGTCAAAGACCGGAATCAAGTAATCAAAGACCGGAATCAAGCTATACCTTGACAGTACCCCGCATTGTCCTATAATGGATGTAGTATTGAAAACTACTTAGAAAGGGAAAGCCCTATGAAATATCAGATTATTTGTGACAGCTGTGGAGATTTTACACCGGAAATGAAGGCGGATCCTCATTTTCGTATGGTCCCTCTAAGCTTGGAAATCGGGGAATACAGAATTATGGATGATGAGCATTTCGATCAGAAAGATTTCATTAAAAAGATGGCCTCATCTTCCATCGGCGCAAAAACCGCCTGCCCCTCTCCGGAGGCCTTTCAGAAAGCCATCGAAGAGTCCGATGCGGATGAAGTCTATATTGTAACCCTCTCCGACCAGCTTTCCGGCACCTATCAGGCGGCCAAAATCGGCATCGACCTCTATACGGAGGCTCATGAAGATTCTCCCAAGAAGATTCATTTGTTTAACTCCAAATCCGCTTCCGCCGGCGAATGCAAGCTTTGCCTGGACATTCAGGAATGTAAGGAAGCAGGTCTAGGTTTTGTGGAAGTGGTAGACATTGTCGAGAAAAAATGTAACGACATCGTAACCGTTTTTGTGCTGGAATCCCTGGAAACCTTACGAAAGAACGGCAGACTGTCCTCCGTAAAATCCTTCTTGGCTTCCGCCCTAAACATTAAGCCCGTCATGGGTGCGGTAAACGGTACCATCGTGAAGCTGGATCAGCAACGCGGTATGCAGAAGGCCTTGAAGAAAATGGTACAATTAGCTGTTGAACGTGCCGGCGGTGCGGAAGCGGTAAAAGAAAAGCGACTGGTAATCACCCATGTCAATGCTCCTGAGCGGGCCGAACAGGTAAAAGAAGACTTCCTGAAGGAAGGAAGCTATAAAGACATTGTCATCACCAACGCCGGCGGTGTAGCCACCATTTATGCCGACGATCAGGGAATTGTTGCCGCACTATAAATTGATTATCAAGTTGATGATTAGGAATTCACAATTATTTTTTAACATTCATAGTATAGGTTACAAAAATAGGTCTCATGGAGTGATTTACTCATGCTCCATGAGACCTATTTTTCCTTTTATATTGTTTCATAATGAGACCACATCGATAGTATTTTAACCACGTTGTTTTCATTATCAACATTATAGACAATTCTATGTTTTATATTTACTCTCTTTGAAAATGTAGGAATTGGATATCCCAGTAATTTTTCAGTAGGTGGCTGATAAGGATTTTGCTCCAACTCGTCTAAAATTTTTTCAAAAATATCCTTTAAATTTGACTGGAGTGCTTTTTTATAGTCCTTTGATGCCTGTTTAGTAAACCTTAGCTCATACATTGTTTTCTAAGCTCCTCACGGGACAAACATTCGTCGATTGGCTCATTGATTCCTTCTAATATTGTTTCTTTTAAATTGGGAATGCTCTCGATATAAAGAGATTCCTTTAAGCTATTCAGGTAACTCTCCGAAACCACAAAGAAATTCTCTCCTTCATCTCTTGTTACTGCTATCTCACGATTTGTATCTAAGGACTTAATATAGTCATCAAAATTATTCTTGAATTTTTTCTCACTTGTGATAATCATATTTTTCTCCTCTAGCTATACTTAATTATTTTTCGTCTCCTTAAGGCTATCACTATTCTTATCCCTTGAAAAGTCGCAAAAATATATTTTCATGCTATAAGTCTCAAATATTTTTATTTGAGTAAGTAACCCATCCGTTATTTCACCTCCGCCACCTTCTCCTGATAATAGGAAAAGAAGTAATCCGCAGTGCTTCCCTCATGACTATGAAGGTCGATTTCCTTCCAGAAGGGTTCCCGGAAGCGGACAATATGCTCTTTTTGATAGGCCTCGTAGCTTTCCTGAAAATGCAGGGAGCGAATAGCGGTTTCCAGTCTCTCCTTTCGTTCTTTGGTAGCCTCCTCATCATAGGAGCTTAGACATTTTAAAATGTAGTACTTTCCATCCTGAGAAAATACGGAGGAGATTTCATTGTCCTCTAAGGAAAATGCTACCTTCGCGTATTCATCCTCACTTTCTCCAAAGGCCAACTGTTTCTGCAATTCCGGATCCTCGGAATACTGTCTGGCATAATAGGAAAAATTGGCTCCGGCAAGCTTTACCTTCTCCTCCAATTCTTTCGCCAGGGCTTCATCCTGTACCACAATCTGCTCCACAGAAATCACCTTGGCTTCCGCCGCACTTAATTCCGTATCCACGTTGGCCAAAAGAGACTTTGCGGTTTTCTCCGCCACAAAGTAAGCCACATACATATCCACCACGTCCTTCAGACTGCAGTTTCCAAAGAAGGCCTTGTCCTCTTCGCTGAGACTTTGGTAAAAGGCATTGGCCGCAGCTCGAATACTTTCCATCTCCGTTCCACTGGCGATAATTCCCTTTTCCTCAGCCATCAGATTCAAAGTACGGATATCCTGCAAAAATTCTTTGGTTTTTGCCAGGAAGTATTCTCCGTAGGTCTTTTCCACCTGTCCTTCCACAGGAAGATCCCAGACTTCCTTCCCCATAACATTTTGAATGCGGTTCCGCTCCGAGCCTACCACAATCATAGCCTGTGCTTCCGTATAGCCGGGGATATTCTCCGTTTTTCCGCTGATTGCAATTCCTTTACAGGAGCTTAGAAGAAAAAGCAGGGAAAGGATAAGGCAGAAAAACCGCCTTATCCTTTTCTTCCTATCCAAAATAGCCATAGACATACCCCATTCCTACTGCAATGGCAAGACCCAGAATAGCTCCCATTAAAACCTGCAGGGGGCTATGCCCCACATATTCCTTTAGCTTTTTTTCAAATTCCTTACCGGTCCAGGCAAAGGGATTATCCAGTAAGAGACGATTCAAAATCACTGCCTGCTTCCCGGTTTCTCTTCTGACTCCGGTGGCATCATACATCACCACAACGGCAAAAACCAGAGATACCGCAAAGATAGCACTATCCACGCCATAAGAAATTCCGGATGCCGTGGCTAAAGCCACCACTGTAGAGGAATGGCTGGAGGGCATTCCTCCGGAACCGGTCATCCTTTCCCAGTTTATCCCTTTATTAAAATAAGCATCAATCGCGGTCTTACAAACCTGGGCAACAAACCAGGATAGCAGAGCTGAGATCAATAAATAATTGTCTAAAAGTTGCTCTTGAAACGTCATGCTTTTTCTTTGTTTCCTTTCTTCGGCTTTTATCTTTCCACCAGCCAGTCATAAAGCTCCTGATACTGTAGAGCAGAGCTCTTCCAGGAATAATCCTGTTCCATGCCCCTGGCAATCATTTCTTCCCAGGCCTCCCGATGGTCATAATACACCTGCTCCGCATAACGGATGCTTGCCATCATTTCATGGGCATTGTAATTGGCAAAGGAGAAACCTGTTCCCTTTCCTTCATATTCATTGTAAGGCTCTACCGTATCCTTCAAGCCTCCGGTTTCCCGGACAATGGGAACTGTGCCGTAGCGAAGGGCAATCAACTGGGAAAGACCGCAGGGCTCAAAGAGAGAAGGCATCAGTAAGGCATCACAGCCTGCATAGATTTTATGGCTCTTCTCTTCAGAATAGTAAATCTGGGCAGAAACCCTCTTAGGGTACTTCCAAGCATAGTGACGGAAGAAATTCTCATAGCCGTCCTCCCCTGTACCCAGCACAACAAATTGAATTTTATCCTGACAGATTTCATCAAAGACTCTTACCAGAAGATCCAAGCCCTTTTGATCCGTAAGACGACTAACCATACCAATCAGCATACAATTCGGATCCACCTCTAAGCCCAGCTCATCCTGTAAGGCTTTCTTCACCTCCGGCTTTCCCGTCCGGAAGGAGGCAGAATCATAATTGGCGGGAAGGAAGGGATTCCTCTTGGGATTCCACTCCTCATAATCAATTCCGTTTACGATTCCCCGAAGGTCATGGTCTCTGGCCTGTAAAAGACCTTCCAGCCCCTCCCCGAAGAAGGGATACTGAATCTCCCTGGCATAGGTTTTGCTTACAGTGGTTATGGCATCCGCATAAACCAAACCGCCCTTTAAAAGATTTCCATTTTTCTCACACTCCAGCTTATCCGGAGTGAAATAATAATCCGACAGCTCCGTAAAGCGTTTAATGGTCTTGATATCCCACACGCCTTGGAAGCGAAGATTGTGAATGGTAAATACGGAACGAATGGAACGGAAAAACTCACCTCCCGCAAAACGATCCTTTAATAAAACCGGTGCCAATCCGGTCTGCCAGTCATGACAATGCAGCACATCCGGATGAAAATCCAAAAGAGGAAGGGCTGATAAAGCCGCATAACAGAAGAAACAGAACTTCTCCAAATCCCAGTACCAGTTTCCATAGGGTTTGTTTCCGGAAAAATAATATTCATTGTCAATAAAGTAGTAGAGAATCCCGTCTACTTCCTGTTCTAAGACTCCTACGTAGCGGGACTGTCCTAAATAGTCCATATAGAAGTGGGTCTTGTATTTTAGTTCATTCCTTTTCTCTTCAGGAATACACATGTATTTGGGAATCATCACCCTACAATCAAAGTAATTGGAATCCAGAGCTTTGGGTAAAGAACCGCACACATCCGCCAAACCTCCTGTTTTGATAAAGGGAACTGCCTCTGATGCAAGAAATAAAATGTTTTTCATCCTATCCTCCTTCCTAAATATCACATGCTCTTCCGTTGCTTTATACCGTTGATTTATAGCTTTACTTTATACCTTTACTTTATACCTTTACTTTATACCTTTGTTTTCTTTGCCTTGGACTTTGCCTTCAGCTCTCTTGCATTTTCCAGGGAAGCCTCCGAAATCTCATCTCCCCCAAGAAGCCTTGCCAGCTCCTCTATGGATTCCTTCTCCCCCAAGGGATGAATCCTGGTGTGAGTGGCACCCTCCTCCACCGTCTTTTCAATAAGAAAATGATGGTCTGCCTTTGCCGCAATCTGGGGCAGGTGGGTAATCAAAATCACCTGATGATTCTTCGCAATCTTCTGAAGCTTTTCTCCCACCTTCTCCGCGGTTCTTCCGGAAATTCCGCTGTCAATCTCATCAAAAATTAATGTAGAAACACCCTCTGTATCCGCCAACACCGTCTTAATAGACAGCATAATTCGAGAAAGCTCTCCTCCTGAGCCCACCTCCCGAAGAGGGCGAAGAGGTTCTCCCGGGTTCAGACTCACATAGGCCTCCACCTCGTCCAAGCCCTTCTCCGTAGGCTCCTTCTTTTCCTGAAAATGAAATTCGAACTTGGTGTCCAGGAAGCCCATTTCCTTCATTTCCCCTTGGATCTGCATAGCCAAGACCTTGGCATCCTCCTGCCGTTCCTTGGAAAGCAGCACTGCCTTCTCTCGTAGGAGCTTTTCCTGTTCCACTATGGCCTTCTTTGCCTTCTCTTCGTCCTTCTCATAGTCCAAAAGAAAAGTTCTTCTTTCCTCTTTCTTGGCCAATGCAGCCAGAGCCTTGGCTTCCGTGCCTCCATGCTTCATCATGACTCTGCGAATCTGTTCCAGCCGTTCTCCCAAGGTAAAGAGCTTTTCCTCATCCACCTCCGCATGGTCCAGATAATGGTCTAAAGAGCGGAGACAATCCTCTCCCACCGCCTCCAAATCATAAAGGCTATCGGAAAGCCCCTTTAAGCTTTCATCAAAATCCTTGGCCTCTTCCACCGCCTGAATGGGACGGTGAAAATCCATTTCCTCCAGACTTTCCTTTGCGGAAAGAAGCAGGCTCTTCAGCCTGTCCATATTTTCATAAAGGCTGTATTCCTTAGTAAGTTCCGCCTCTTCCCCCTCGGAAAGATGGGCATCCGCAAGCTCCTGAATCTCAAAATCCAGAAAATCCAGCTCCCTTGTTCTTTCCTCTTCCTTTAAGGAAAATTTCTGCAAGGCTCTCTTTTTTTCCTGTAGCAAATGGTAAGCTTTCGCCACTTCCTCTAAAAGCTTTCCCCCCTGCTTTTTCCGAAAGCCGTCGATGATTTCCAAATGGGAACCTTCCCGAAGCAGACTTTGATGCTCATGCTGTCCGTGCAAATCCAAAAGACCGCCGGTGATTTCCCGAAGCTTAGCCAGGGTAAGCCCTAAATCATTGACTCGAATATCAGACTTCTTTTCGGAAATCTTCCTGCGAATCAAGAGTCTTTCCTCTTCCAGCTCCAGATCCTCTTCCAAGGCCTGAATCCGGCGCACTTCCTCCTCCGTCAGAGAAAAGTCCAGCTCCACAATGGCCTGTTCCTTTCCATGACGAATCAGGTCTTTATTGGCCTTTTGCCCCAGAGCCAGCTGAATGGAGCCAAGCAAAATAGACTTTCCCGCTCCGGTTTCTCCGGTTAAGACATTTAAGCCGCCGGAAAACTCTACAACGGATTTCTCTATCAAAGCCAAATCTTTTACCAGCAGTCGATCCAGCATGCCTTCCTCCTTATTTGCTAGCCTCTCATCAGGCTTTCAATACTATCCTTTAAAGCCTGACTATCCTTCTCCCCGGAAGTTACACAGAAGATGGTATCGTCTCCAGCAAGACTTCCCACGATTTCTGAAAAATGATGCTGGTCAATGGCCATAGCCACGCCATTTGCCATACCGGAAAGGGTTTTGATGACCAAAATATTGCCTGCCACCGCCATAGATACCGTGCCGTCCCGCATAACCCGGACAAATTTCTCCAAATCTCTCTCCGGAGACTCCTTTAAAAGGCTCTGGTAAACCATCTTGCCGTGTTTTTGCATTTTCGTAAGCTGCAAGGACTTTATGTCCCGGGACACCGTGGCTTGGGTTACGGAATATCCCTCCAGCTGCAGCTGTCTGGCCAGTTCCTCCTGGGTTTCAATATCCTGTTCTTCGATTAAAGAAAGAATTCTATCCTGTCTTGTCTTTTTCATCAAAAACCTCTCTTATAAGTTTGCCATCTTCTCTCGCAAAGTATGAAGAAAACTTTCCTTGGAAAATTTAATCAAAACCGTTTCTTCCTTGGCCTTCCTGATTCGTACCACATCTCCGGCCAAAAGTTCGATAGGAGCCTCTCCGTCAAAGGACAGCACCTGATCTCCCCCCTCCATCACAATCTCCAGGGTTCTCCGATTATCCAAAACCACTGCTCTGGCATTTAAGGAATGGGCGCAGATAGGATTCATGATATATACCGGCGCTTCCGGGGAAATGATAGGGCCTCCTGCAGAAAGATTATAAGCAGTGGAACCTGTGGGGGTGGAAATGATGATACCGTCTGCGGAATAGTGAACCATTTCCATCCCGTCGCAAAAGACCTGAAAATGATGTATGGACACCCCCCGCACTCTGGAGAGTAAAAGCTCATTCAAGGCAGACCTTGAAAATATCTCCTTTCCCTGTCGGAAAATGCTACCGGAAAGCATAGCCCTTCGATCCTCCACATAATCCCCGGCCACAAGCCGTTCTATAGCTTCCGCAATTCTTCTTCTCTGGCGAATTTCCGTAAGGTAACCAAGATGTCCCGCATTGATTCCTAAAATCGGAACCGGCATTCCCTGTAAAACCCCGGTGGTATGGAGAATCGTGCCGTCTCCTCCCAAGGTAATCAGGCAATCCATTCCCACAAAATCCTCTCTGGAAAAATCCTTATTCAAAAAAATCTTGGGAAGAATGCCTTTCTTCGCTAATTCTTCTTCTATAATTTTCTGGAAGCTCTCTGCCTCTGGCTTTGTTTGATTCACAATGAGTGCCAAATTCATGTATTTCTTTCCTCTCTAGTATAGCATATCTTCCTCTAGCTTGCTTAAACTATAAGTTCTGCAATGAATTTTATTTAAGCTTTTATTCCTGCACTAAATTTTATTTTAACTTGAATTTCTACAATGAATTTTTATTTTAGCTATAAAGCTTGCTGTAAACTTTACGAAAACGATATGTCTTAATTAGGACAGTGGTCAAAACTATAAATCCTGGTGGGAAGCTTCCGTAATTCGCATAAGCTCATCTTCCCAAGCTTCCGATAATGCCTCCTCAGCATTTCCTCTATCCTCCAAAAAGCAAAGGTACTCGATATTTCCCTCCGGCCCCTTAATGGGAGAAAAGTCTAAGCCCTGCACCAAGAAACCGATGGAAGAAGCAAAGGACAGTACCTTTCGGATCACTTCCTGATGCACGGCAATGTCCCGTACCACGCCTTTTTTTCCCACCTGCTCTCTTCCCGCCTCAAACTGAGGCTTAATCAGGCAAACTACCTGAGAAGGAAGCTTTCCCAGCTTCTTCACTACAGGAAGCACCAAGGTTAAACTAATAAAAGAAACATCTATGGAAAAGAAGGAGGGTTTTTCTCCCAGTGCTAAAATGTCCTCTTCCTCCACATAGCGAATATTACACTTTTCCATGGAATGCACTCTTTCATCGTTTCGTAACTTCCAATCCAGCTGTCCATGGCCCACATCCACGGCATAAACCTCCACCGCTCCGTTTTGAAGCATACAATCCGTAAAGCCTCCGGTGGAAGCACCGATATCCATACAAACTCTATTTTCCAAAGAAATCGGGAAAGACTTTAGGGCTTTCTCTAATTTTAAGCCCCCTCTGGACACATAGGGAAGAGCCTTTCCCTTCACAAGAATCTCCGCGTCCTCCGGAAAGCTGCTGCCGGCCTTATCTTCCTTTTCCCCATTTACAAAGACCAAGCCTGCCATAATGGCCCGCTTAGCCTTTTCCCGGCTTTCCATAAGCCCTCTTTCCACCAAAAGAACATCCAGCCGTTCCTTCTTTCCAGCCATGCTTTATCCTTTCTTAGATTCCAAGTTAATTTTTACTGCGCCCATACATTTCCCTTTATTCCTTAAATATCCCCTTCTCCTGCATTTTCCTGATAATGCTGTCGGAGTCAATGCCCAAGATTTCCCGAAGAGCGGAAACGCTCCCATGCTCCACGTAGGCATCCGGAAGAGCCACAATTTCCACCCTTATCTCCGGATGGCGGTCATTCATATATTCCAGGACAGCCTCACCGAAGCCGCCATTTCGCACATTTTCCTCTAAGCTAATGATAGTGTGATGTCCCTCTTCCACCAGCCTGTCTAAAATCTCCGTATCAATGGGCTTGGCAAATCGGGCGTTCACAAGGGTTACGTTGTAGCCCTTTTTCTCCATCTTTTCCGCAATATGGGCTCCGGTGGACACCATGGAACCAAGAGCCAAAAGGGCAATGCCCTCTCCCTTTTTCAAAATCTCCGCCTTCCCCAAAAGGATTTCCTCCAGCTGCTCAGAAAAGCCCTGATAAGCCAGCCCTCTCGGATAGCGAAGACAGATCGGGCCGGAAAAGGCTAAGGCAAAACGGAGCATTTCCTGTAAATCCCGAGCATTTTTCGGTGCCATCACCGTCATGTTGGGCATGAGGCGAAGGTAGGACAGATCAAAAATCCCTTGATGAGTTTCTCCGTCCGCCCCAACCAGTCCCGCCCGGTCAACGGCGAAAACCACCGGCAGCTTTTGCAGGCACACATCATGCACCAGCTGGTCAAAGCCTCTTTGCAAAAAGCTGGAATATACCGCCATCACCGGCTTTAAGCCCATGCTGGCCATCCCTGCCGCAGAGGTTACCCAGTGGGCTTCTGCAATCCCCACATCAAAAAAGCGTCTGGGGAAGGACTTTTCAAAGGCATCCAATCCGGTGCCGTCCGGCATAGCTGCGGTAATGGCTACAATATTCCGATTCTTCCGGCCCTCTTCCACCATGGTCTGGGAAAAGACCTTGGTATAGCTAAGCCCTGTACTTTCCGCCTTGTCCTTTCCGGTGGACAGATGGAAGGGACTTACCCCATGGTAATGGCTGGGGGACTTCTCCGCCGGCACATAACCCTTTCCTTTTTTGGTAAGCACATGAATCAGCACCGCATGATCCACCCTTTTCGCTTCCTGTAACACCGTCTCCAATGCCTTAATATCATGGCCATCCACAGGTCCCAAATAGGTAATGCCCATGTTTTCAAAAAACATACCCTGAACAAAAAGCTGTTTGATGGAGTTTTTGGTGTTTTTCAAACGATCCACAAGACTTGGCCCAAGGATAGGCACCCTGGAAAGCCCTGCCGCAAAATTCTCTTTAAAATGAGTGTAATTCTCGTGGGAACGAATACCGTTTAGGTAGGTGGAAATCCCTCCCACATTCTTAGCGATAGACATTTCGTTGTCATTTAAAATGATAATGAAGTTCTTCTTCATTTTCGAAGCATTGTTTAAAGCCTCATAGGCCATGCCTCCGGTGAGGGCTCCGTCACCAATCACCGCCACCACCGTTTCCTTTCCTCCCTGAATATCTCTGGCCTGGGCTATTCCCAGAGCTGCGGAAATGGAGGTGGAGCTGTGGCCGGTATTAAAACAATCATAGGGACTTTCCTCTCGTTTAGGAAAACCGCTGATTCCCCCCAGCTGTCGAAGCCCGTCGAAGTCATCCATTCTTCCGGAAAGAATCTTATGGGTATAGCACTGGTGTCCTACATCCCACACCAGCTTATCCTGCGGCAGATTTAAGCTATGAAAAAGAGCGATGGTAAGCTCCACCACCCCCAGGTTGGAAGCCAAGTGCCCACCATGCATAGAGGTTTTTTCCAAAATAAAGCGTCTCAGCTCCTTGGCCAAGGCCTTTTGTTCGGAAAGGGACAGACGTTTTATATCCTCCGCCCCATGAATTGACTCTAATATCATGAAAAATCTCCTACTTCTTTCATAAAAAGAGACTTTAATGCCTCTTACAATAGATTTCTTTATCCTGCTTTGCAGAAAAATATTCCATAGCGAAAGCAATTCTCCGGAAAAACCGAATTTCTTCTGTATCAGTCTTTTATTCTCTTCAGCTGCTTCTAATTTCTTCTGGAACAAAGATACTGACTAAAGGAAAGAAGAAAATCCAATGCTTCCCCATCTACCGCATTTCGATCCAAGCTTTTTAAGAGGCTTCTGCCCTCTTCCGTATACTGCTCCACCATGGCCTCCGCCTTCTCCATTCCATAAAGGCTAAGAGCCGTGGTTTTCTCCTGCTCCGCATCAGAGTGGATAGGCTTTCCCAGCTCGGAAAAGCTGGAAATCTCATCCAAAATATCATCCCGAATCTGAAAGGCCAGGCCGATTTTCTCTCCAAAGGAAGCCAGCTTCTCCTGCTCTTCCAAATTGGCCCCTCCCAGTAAAGCCCCTATTTCTAAAGAGGCGGAAAGAAGAGCTGCGGTTTTCTTTTTGTAAATAAAGAAAAGCTCTTCCTCCGTTAAGGGCTGTCCTGTCTTTTCAATATCCAACACCTGTCCCCCAATCATGCCCTCTATCCCGGCAGACTTGGCCAAAATCTTAAGCCCCTGCATGGTAGGGGAAAGAAGTTCCACGTTGTTGCCCTTTTTCCCTTCCCTTTCCAAAACTTCCAGTATCCACTGAAAGGCGTAAAGACTTAAAGAATCTCCTGCCAGTATTCCCTGAGCCTCCGTAAAACGGTACCAGGTAGCTTCTTTTCCTCTACGATACTTGTCATTATCCATGGCAGGCAGGTCATCATGGCAAAGAGAAAAACTATGAATCATTTCCATTGCCAGCATAAAAGCCTCAGCCAAGGGTAGGAAAAGTTTCCGTCTTTCTTCCCCGGCGAAAAGCAAAAAGGCCTCTCGAAGCAGGATGGGACGAATCCGTTTCCCCCCTACCATAAGGCTGTAGTTCATGGCTTCTATTCCGGTTTTCGCAGGTCCCTTTTCCTCCGGCAAAAATGCGTTCAGAATGTCTTCCACTTCCTGTCTTCTCTTTTGAAAGCCGGCTTCCACGGAATGCGGATTTACAGCAGCATTAGCACCATTATCCATGGATTTCCTTCCCCATAAACCGGCCTTTTCCGATTCTATGCCATCTCTTGGAGAGTTTCTCTCTGCATTTTCGAAAGCCTGATTCCCCTTAAGCATCCAAGCCACCCTTTTGCTCACTGTCTAAAAGCTTCACCTGCTTTTCAATCTGGTCAATGCTTTCGTTAGCTTCCTTCAGCAAAGAAACCGCCTTTTGGTAGATGGCAAAGCTTTTTTCCAAGCTATCCTCGCCCTCCATCTTCTCCAAAAGTCCATCCAGATTTTCAAAAATCTCGTTTAAATCCTTCTTTTCCTTCTGCTCTTTCTCCGCCTTCTTCAGCTTCTGCTCTTCGACTTTCTTTTCCTCTGTTCCCATACAGGCTCCTTTCTCTAGGCGTTTCTCCTATTCTATATCAAGCTGCTATTGCTCCGACTTTTATACTTAATCTCTATTTCGCGAGCTTTTTCCATGCATATCCGCTATTGCTTTAACTTTTCCGGCCCAAACCTCTATTCCTTCGGCTTTTCCAATCCAAGCCTCTATTGCTTCTACTTCTCCGCCCCAAGCCGTTCTTCCTTTTGCTTTTCCAAAACCTTGGCCTTGGCAGTGCCGTCCGTGAAATGAATCTGTAAAATCTCTCCCATTTTCACCTGCTCCACACTGCTCATTCGCTTTCCGTCTTCCCTTTGCACATAGGAAAATCCCTTGGACAAAAGGCGCAGGGGGGAAAGGGCATCGAATTGCTCGGAAAGGATGGCTAACTGATGCTTCTTCTTTTCCAGCTTCCCTTCCATGAGCCTTGGAAAATGTCGATACCGCTCCTCTTTGTTTTTCGCAAGAAGAATTTTTTCCTTCATCTTGTGGGGAAAGACCTGATACTCTCCCATCCTGTCCTTGGCATTTGTAAGCTTTCGCTCCATCCATTGGGGGAATACCCGGTAGGGAAGAAGCGCCGATTTATTTTCCTGAATACATAGTTCCATCTGCCTTTGAAAACGACTTTCCAAATCCAAAATTCTATGCTGTTTTCCCTGTAAAATGTTCCTTGGGTGAAGGACGGAAAAACGAAGCTCCTCCTCCTTAACCCTTTGACGCATTTTCTGAATAATCCGCTCCATCCTTTGATGGAAGCTATAGGTATAGCTTGCCAAATCATCCACAAATTGCATATAGTCGAAAACCGCAAGCTCCGCCGCCGCAGAGGGGGTGGGGGCTCGTAAATCCGATACAAAGTCCGCAATGGTGGTATCCGTTTCATGTCCCACAGCGGAAATGATGGGGGTGTCCGCATTGAAAATAGCCTTTGCCACCGCCTCTTCGTTAAAGGCCCAAAGATCCTCTATAGAACCGCCGCCTCGGCCTACAATCAGCACATCTAAGCCCATCTGATCCAGACGAGCAATCCCCTTGCAAATGGAAGCCACAGCCCCCTCACCCTGTACCAAAGCCGGATAGAGAAAAAGCTCCACAAAAGGATTTCTCCGCTTTGCGATTTGGATGATGTCTCTTACCGCCGCTCCGGAGCTTGCGGTAACAATACCGATTTTTCTGGCATACTTGGGAATCGGCTTTTTATACATAGCGTCAAAAAGCCCCATTTCCTGTAATTCCTTCTTCAGGGCCTCAAAGCGAAGATAGAGGTCTCCCTGCCCAGCTCTTTGGAAGGAATCCGCATAAATCTGATAGCTGCCTCCTGCCTCATAAACACCGATACGGCCGGAACACAGTACCTTCATTCCATTTTCCAACGGAAAAGCAAGCCCCGCCCTCTTTCCCGCAAACATAATGCCGGAAAGCTGCGAAGCCTGGTCCTTTAAGGTGAAGTAAATATGTCCCGAAGGATGCATTTTCAAGTTGGAAATTTCCCCACTAACGGTCATGTGGGAAAGGAAGAAGTCTTCCTGCATCATTCGTGCCAGATAGCGATTTACCTGACTAACCGTATATTCTTTATTTGCCATAGGCTACTGTTAATATCCCGTCACATTTCAAGGCAAAGCTCCCGCCCGAAGTGTACTCTCTCCGCAAGGCATGCGCTTCAGACGTTCTAAAGAGCGAAGTCTCCGCCCGGGGAACACTTTCCCCATAAATAAAGCAATCGCCTAAATGAAATTGTGATTTGGGATGAATTCTATCCTCTCTTTGGCGCTTTACTATCTTTAGCTTTTGATTTTACGATATGGAAAGACTTTTTCTCCGCCTTTCCGGATTTGCTCTTAGAAGACTTGCCCTTCTCTTCTCCCTCACCCTGCTTTCCGGTGATACGGGCCAGGACACCATTGACAAAGGAGCCGGAATCCGCTCCCCCGTACTTCTTCGCAATCTCCACCGCCTCGTTAAAAACCACCTTATCCGGGGTTTCTTCCTGATACTCCAGCTCGTACAAGGCCAAACGAAGAACGGTTAAATCCGTCTTAGACATACGGCTGGTGGTCCAGCCCTCTGTTACCGCGTTGATTCGCTCATCCAAATGAGGAAGCCGTTCCAAAATCTTCATGACTTCCTGAGACAAAAATGCCTCCTCCTCTTCAGAAAGATGTTCTTCTTCCTTCTCCGGAAGTAAAAAGTCCTCATCCTCTTCCTTGCTATAGGAATAATGGCTCAACTGCTCCTGTTTTCCCTCTTCCGGGTAAAATAAGGTGGAAAACAAGAGTTTAAATTTATGGTCTCTTTCTTCTCTCTTATTCATTCTCTTTATTCACCACTCCGGAAATCTTAACATTGACTTCTCTAACCGTTAAACCGGTCATACTGTTAATGCTGGAAACCACTCTTTCCTGTACTGCCTTGGAAACCTCGGGAATAGCATAACCGTAGCAAATGTTTAAGCGCAAATCCACAGCCACTTCCTCACCGGAAATCTCCACCTTAACGCCACGAGCCAAATCCTTGATTCCCATACGAGAAACCAGGGCTCCGGACCAGCCGCCATCCATGGAATCCACGCCATCCACCTCCGTTGCCGCAATGCCGGCAATGATGGAAATGACCTCATCCGCAATGATAACCTCTCCAAAACTATCCTGATCCTGTTCTTCTACTCTATATGCTCTTTGTTCTTCCATGAAGACCTCCCATAAATAACAACAATCTTTTGGAAATTTTACCATAAAAACAGAAAAAAGGAAAAGAAAAAAGGAGGCTGAAGAGAAAAGTAAGAAATAACTTCGGTTCTAGTGTGATAGGCAAGTCCCAACGGGTACGCTCTCGCTGGAACCAAAAAGAGAATGTAAGAAGCCAACTGGTTTTCGACAATATAGGCCTGAAATCAGGGGCACGCTCCCGCTAGCCTCGCCCTGCAGGGGTTCTAAGCTTTTACAAAACAAAAGCTAAGAACCCGCGGGCTCAGACTACCCCTTCTTTCAGACCTATATTGTCGAAAAGCTATTCCATTCGCTTGACTTTTTACATTTTCAACTTGCTTCGTAAGAATATCCGAGCTGGAAATTCCGCTATATTCAGACTGCCTTTTCTCCAATCCCCCTTAAAGAGGCAGCTAAACTTATCTTGTCTTTTTTCTTCAACATCCTTTAAAAATAGAAGTCTTATTTCGCAACAAACACCTCTTTGTCTACTTCCTCTTCTTCCTTGTCATTTTCGCCTTCATCCTCCATTTCTATACTTAAACTGAACTTCTGCTTGCAGTATAATTATTATATAATTATACTATACCTATAGAAAGGTGGTGCCCTATGGAATTCGAATGGGATGAAACCAAAAATCGGATAAACCAAATTAATCCGTATTATCTCATCAAGAAAGGCAACTGCAGCTGAGAAAACAGGCTATGAAAGGAGTGTAAGGGGATGAATGATAGAGATGATTTTTTAGAAAAAGAATTTGATTTCAGCAAGGCTATAAAAAATCCGTATACTAAGGCTCTAAAGAAGCAGATAACCATTAACCTTGACGAAAAAGTAATTCTCTTTTTTAAGAACAAAGCAGAAAACACAGGGATTCCATATCAGACTTTAATTAATCTATATTTAAAGGATTGTGTGAAGAATAATCGTCAACTTGAATTATCATGGAAATAGAGAGCCTGTGAAAAATAAATTTCCACATAATATAGGTCTGAAATCAGAGGACTCAGAGCACCTCTTCTTTCAGACCTATTTATAAGCTATTCATTATTTTTCACAGAAACTCTTTTTCAAACAACTTCCTTATTTCGCCACATCCGCCTCTTCGTCTACTTCCTCTTCTTCGTTGTCATTTTCGCCTTCGTCCTCCGGCTGTTCTTCATCCGGAACTTCAATGGGGTCTTCTTCTTTTAAGTCGTACTGCTCCATGTCCACTTCCACCTTTTCCTGCCAGGGGTTTACCGGACCGGGGACGTAGATTCCCATCATGGTATTGCCGTAGTGAGCCTGAAAGGTTCCATTGGGAAGAGCCGTAATTCTGGGAACGGAATTTTCTTTGAGTTCCGCCTCTGCCTTAGCCAAAAGCTCATCCAGCACAATACTGGGCTTTGTTCTATAGGTGCTTTTGGAAAAATACGTAGGCTGACCATTTGATCCAAGGAACTGTCCCTGATCATTGACAGGATATTGACCCTCCACCTTGGTATTTACTGCCATACTGCCGTTTTCCGAAAAATAATAGGCGTAGCCGTCAATCACAGCCCAGCCCTTCATCATTTTCCCAAGATTCTTCTCTCTGTTATTGAGAAAATACCACTGCTCCCCATCCTTTAACCAACCGACCAGCAGCTTTTCTCTTTGGGGACTGATGTAGTACCAGTCCTCTTTATCCGAAATCCAGCCGGTTAAAGGCGTACCGGCTTTGGTGTGATAGCCCCATTCTTTGTTTTCATAAACCCAAACGCCCTGCTCTCTTTCCTCCGCATGAACCAAAATGCTGCAAAGCAGGCATAAAAATAAAAGAAACAGGCAGGCCAAGCCACGTAAAGCAGGAATAGGGAGGAGATTGTCTCCACTTTTCAACTCTCCGCCTTTTCCATAAAATTCCGAATTTTTCTCATCAAAAATAACGCGCGCCTTGATAATGGCATAGGGCTTATGAGCCTGCTGCATTTTCTCTGTTAAGATTCTATATTCTTCTTCCCGTCTTTGATATGGATTCATCTTCATGATCTATTCTTTCCTCTATTCCTTGGATACTTGTTTTTATTCAAACATTATTTCTATTAGAGCATTATTTCCATTAGATTATTGTTTCTGATGGATTAATGTTCCTATGGAATCATTGCTTCTACTGAATTATTATTCCAATAGATTATCGGTCGGAAGCAGGAAAAGAATAAAGGAGCAGTATAACAGCAGACTTATCAGGCTTACGGAACTAAGTGTATTGATTGCTGCCCCTTAGCTTTATAGCTATGATTTTATAAAAAATAAGCATATAAAAAACGGGGCAGCAGACCATTACAGTCTACTGCCCAATTCAAAAGGACAAACATAATCCTGTCCAGACTCTATCTACATTTTTCAAAAACTGTCCTTGATCCTATACTCCCTTTAACGCTTTTACCCCTGCGGAAATCTGCTCTGCCATATAGCTTAGCATTTCTTTGGTCATTCCGGGGTAAACACCAATCCAGAAAGTATGCTCCATAATATAGTCGGTTTCCGTTAAATCGCCCACCACCCGATAAGCATCGGTGTTTCGAATCTGGTTAAAGCAGGGGTGCTTAATCAGGTTTCCGGAAAACAGCAATCGAGTCTGAATATTTCTTTCCTCCAAATAGGCAGTCAAAGCATTTCTCTTTACCGGAGAATCCTTTTTCACGGAAATCAATAAACCAAACCAGGAGGGATCTGCATTTTCCGCAGGCTCCGGAAGAATCAAATCATCCGCTAAAGAGCTTAACTGTTCCCTTAAAAAGGCCCAGTTTTCCTTACGCCTCTCAATAAAGCTTGGGAATTTCTTCAGCTGCTCCACGCCAATCGCAGCCTGCATATCCGTAACCTTCAGATTATAGCCAAAGTGGCTGTAGGTATATTTGTGGTCATAGCCCTTGGGAAGTTCCCCGTATTGCCCAAGGAAGCGATGCTTACAGAAGTTATCCTGTCCGGAGGGGCAAATGCAGTCCCTTCCCCAATCTCTAAAGGACAAAATCAACTTGGACAGCTGAGCATTGTTGGTATATACTGCTCCACCCTCTCCCATGGTCATGTGATGGGGAGGATAGAAGGAGCTGGTTCCGATATCTCCCCAGGTTCCTGTAAACTTTGTTTCTCCGTTAATGGTGTAACGACTACCTAAAGCATCGCAGTTGTCCTCCACAAGCCAGAGGGAATGCTTATCACAAAATGCCTTTACCGCTGATAAATCAAAGGGATTTCCCAAGGTATGAGCAATCATTACCGACTTGGTCTTATCAGACAAAGCCTCCTCCAAACGACGAACATCAATGTTGTACTGAGGCACGGTCACATCCACAAAAACCGGTACAGCCCCATACTGCAAAGCAGGCGTTACCGTGGTAGGGAAGCCGCAGGCCACGGTAATGATTTCATCTCCCCGCTTGATCTGCCGCTCTCCAAGCTACGGCGCGGTTAAAGTCATAAAAGCCAGTAAATTGGCAGAGGAGCCGGAATTTACCAAATAGGCATGCTTCACCCCGATCCACTCCGCAAATTTCTTCTCAAACTCATCCGCAAAACGTCCGGTGGTGAGCCAAAAATCCAAAGTGGCATCCGTTAAAGACAGCATTTCCTTCTCATCAAATACACGGGAGGCATAGCTCACTCTGTCCCCCGGCTGAAAGTCCTTCTTCTGCTCCTTAAAGCTGTGGTAATACTCCGCTACCAAAGCCTTAATCTCTTCCCTGGCCTCCGCTTCATTTTTCCAATTCTTCATTTATAGTTAATCTCCTTTATTGCTTAGTTTAAACTCAAACTTCTCTAATGATTCTATCCGTTTTATTTGCTTTTGCGATTGGCAATACCGTAAATACGGCAAAACCATCACAAGAAAGCTATCGTTAAGAGTATAGGAGAATCCTTTCCTTTGCAAGGTATTTCCTCTGAAGAAATCTTATCTTTTCAGAAAAATATAGGAATAAAGCAATCACAAAACAATTCTTAACTTTCTATTATTTAGCCATAGCTTCTTTTCTGTCAGACTATTACTCTCTATATGTTTTTGTGATAAAATATATAAACCGTAGAATACACAAGGAGAAGAGAATGGAAGAAAGAAAAAATTTGGCATTTCTAAGCAATTCCGGAAGCTATAGCATTTTTCAATTTCAAGAAGATGTTATCCGCTTTATGACCTCTCCTCGATTAGAAAAATATCAGAAAGTCATAGAATGGGATGCGGGCTATTTGGTTGTAATTGCAAAATATAAAGGATTAGCTGAAATGGAAGAATATATTGATTTAGTCCCTATTCTGGAAGACCTTTCTTATGATGTCGATTCCTTTCTATCTCATATTAAGGAGGTGAAAATCCGTGAAGCTACAGGATAAAAAGAAAATGGAGATACCACAGTAGTCCATAGCGGTATCCTCTCCCAGAGAGACATTCGCCTTATTCAAAATTTTATAAAAAAGAATTATAAAGAAATGTACTTAACCTGGCGTGAATTATCGGATCATGATTTTTACGGAAAAGAGGAGGGCTAATCCCCCTCCTCTTTTTGTTCAAGACAATATTCCTTGCAAAGCCTGCAGAAAATCACTCCTTATGTTCCTTCTTAATCTTCCTCGTCAGCTTCGCCGCCAAAACGGAGATATTGAATGCTGTTCACTAGTGCCCCTTTCGAGGACTCACTAATGGCATTACTAAGATACGATCTCTGTCCTTCTTCCTTCACTCGATAGCGCTTCATGGCAACATCAACTTCATCGCCGGTTTCATCCTGGTCATCGGAGTCTGTTACATAGACCGCACACAGACGACCATTCGCATCATACTCTGCTCCCCAAAGGGTAACCACATGGTTATAGCTAAAGGTTTTATAGGATAGGCACAGGGCAAAACCATTGGACAAGTAATATTGCAAGCTCTCCCCCATATCCTTTACATCCTTCACAGACCGTAAACCGGTTTGCAGCTTTCCGCCCAAAATGCCATGTAAGAAACCACCTCTCCCATCC
>CALIEL010000425.1 GCA_938022235.1 Oribacterium parvum | reverse complement strand
GAAGCCGGAGGATGCTACGGTTTTCGGCATGCATATTGATCGAAAACAGGTGGAGGAAAGGCAGAAGGCCTCTTTTTTTGCCAAAGAAAAGGGCTATGGCTTTACTCTGCAAAAACCAGTAAAAACCACTCCCTTAGCTTACTTTTTTCCGGCGCTGGGATTTTCCTTTGCCAGAATCCTCTACGGCTCCCGTTTTACTCTTTTGTATTTCGGAAGGTTCTTTAACCTCCTGTTTTTCAGTATTTTAGGGAGTCTGGCCATAGAAAAAATCCCCATGGGAAAGGAAATCCTTTTTTCCATAAGTCTTTTCCCCATGACCTTGGAGTTGATTTCTTCCCTGTCCTATGACGCCTATATCCTGGCCTTAAGCTTTCTTCTTTTATCCTTGGTCTTCCAATACCAGTTTCGCGAGGAAAAGCTGGGACTTAAGGAAATCCTATGGATTTGTCTGATTGCCATAGCACTTTCCCCCTGTAAGATGGTGTATTCCCTTCTGTTTTTGCTTTGTGTTATGGTTTCCTTTAAACGTTTTTCCTCTCCCTGGCTGTATTTTATCGGTATTTTTGCCATAGGTTTATCCATCGTCTTACCCTTGTTGCTGGTGAATCTGGATGCCTTCAGCCGTTATGTCCGTCCTCAGGAGGATACGGTGAATCTTTCCAATATTGTAGGACAGGACGGGGGAATGGAAACCTATAACCGAAGAGAAATTCTGGCTCAGCCGGATGTGTATTTAAAGATTTTGAGAAATACCTTTTTTATCAAGGGAAGGGAGTACTGGTATACTTTGATTGGCCGTCCTTTGGGACAGTTTGACAATCGTCTGTCCTTCCCGCTTCCCTTGGTGGTGCTTTTCAGCATTTGCCCCTTCCTGGCAGGAATTTTTGGTGAAAGGGAGGAAATGCAGGGAAAGAAGCTTCATATTTTACAAAGAATCATTCTTTTCCTGATTCCTTTGGGATTAATCGTTTTGATTTTGTCTTCTATGCTTTTTGCTTATACACCAAAGCGTACGGACTATGTCTTAGGGGTTCAGGGAAGATACTTTTTGCCGGTACTGCCCCTGTTTATCCTTTGCTTTATGCCAAGTAAGAGGGTGGGAAAACAGGGAGAGAGGATTGTTTCTTTCGTCCTTTTCTTCCAGATTCTTGCGAATCTTTCATTTCTTTTATACACTTATATCAGTTTGTTTTTACACTAAACTCGAACTTTGATGGATATTGAGTAGCCCGGGGGAAGTCTGTGAGCCTTCCTTTGGAGTATTGGAGATAAACGGAAAGGGAATAGCATGCGGGGATTTTTAACCCTTATCAGGATTTGTAAAGAAAAAAGAAAAATGATTATGAGCCTGGCCTTTGCGGACTTTCGGAAGCGCTTTGTAGGCTCTTATTTCGGAGCGGTTTGGATGTTGATTCAGCCCTTGGTAACCATTGCGATTTATGCTTTTATCTTTGGCCCCTATGGCTTTAAATCCAGCCCTCCGGTGCCCAATGTTTCTTATACCACCTGGTTGATTCCCGGAATGGTGCCCTGGTTCTTCTTTTCGGAAGTGATGAATATGAATACGGGAATCTTACAGGAATATCAGTATCTGGTAAAAAAGGTGGTTTTCCCTATTGAGCTCTTGCCGATTATTAAGTTAATCAGTTGCTCTTTGGTGCATCTTTTCTTCCTGCTGGTGATGTTTTTGTTTGCCCTGTTTAGCAGAGAACCTATTTTGATTACCTGGCCGCAGGTATTCTTTTATTCCTTTGCCACGGCTTTTTACGCCTTGGCTTTATCCTTCTTTACCTCTGCGGTTTCCGTCTTCTTTAAGGACATGCAGCAGATTGTGGGAATTGTCTTGCAGTTCGGAATCTGGATGACTCCGATAATGTACGATGAGACACTATTTACTGGGAAGGCTCCCATTGTTAAGTGGATTTTAAAGATAAACCCTATGTACTATATTGTGGCAGGCTACAGGGATTCCATGCTTACCGGACACTGGTTCTTTGAAAGACCGGGCTTAAGTCTATATTTCTGGGGAGTGACCACGGTTTTGTTTTTATTTTCTCTAAGATTTTTCCGTTCTTTACGGCCTCATTTTTCCGATGTGCTGTAAAACTTGTAACAATACTTATTTTTTACGGTCTGTTCCTGTAAGGGGACAAATGCACAAAGTCTTTTTAGAAAAAAGGAGAGTTTATGCTTTCAATGATTTTGGTAGTATTGGTTTTGGCTGTTTTCCTAAGCTTTGGCAGCCTGCGTCTTTTTTCTATCCGAAAGATGGAAAAGGGCGAAAAGCGGGATGCTTTAGTCCTCTCTATTGTGGGAGGGAAATTACGGCAGATTTTAAAAATCTGTAAGGTGGAGCTTTCCGTGGATGGCTTAGATCAGATTCCGGAGAAGGAAGCGGTACTGTTTATCGGAAATCATCGCTCTTACTTTGACATCGTGGTGGCTTACAGCATTTTGCCCCGTCCCACCGGCTTTATTTCCAAGAAGGAAATTGCAAAAATCCCCAACATTGAATTATGGATGAGAGAGCTGCATTGTCTCTTTTTGGACCGGGAAAATTTAAAGCAAAACCTTCAAGTGATTATTGAGGCTATAAAGCAGGTGAAGGCAGGCATTTCCATGTGGATCTACCCGGAAGGAACCAGAACCAAGGGAGAGTCTGAGCTGGATCTGGGAGAGTTTAAGGCAGGATCCTTTAAGATTGCGGAAAAGAGCGGCTGCAAAATCATTCCGGTGGCCATGATTAATACCAGAAGGATTATGGAAGAGGATTTTCCCAGACTGCACAGCGCCAAGGTCTATGTGCAATTCGGAAAGCCCATAGATTTGGCAGAGCTTTCTGAAGAGGATAGAAAGAATATTGCAGAGTATACCAAGGAGCTGATTCGGGAGATGCTTGCGGAGCTGAAAGAGAAGGAAGCCAGGGAACTTTCCGGAACGGTATAGCCGGAATAGTAAAGAGGATCAGTAAAGACGGATCAGTATAATCGGAATAGTAGAACAGTTCCGAATATCACAAGGCGAAAGCTACGGAATAAAGAGGAGGAAGGGTGTATGGATCTTTTGGAGATTCGAAAGGAATTGGATATATTGGATCGGGAGATTGTTCATCTTTTCGAAAAAAGAATGGGTCTTGTGGAGGATGTGGCCAGATTCAAGCTGGATACCGGAAAGGCCGTTCTGGATAGTAAGAGGGAAAAAGAAAAGCTTCAGGTGGCAAGGAGCTACGTGGAGGACCCAAAGCTGCAGGAATCCATTACCGAGCTTTTTCAGGAAATGATGAGCATGTCCAGAAGAAAGCAAATCGGTATGCTTTTGGAACGGGGAAGAGGATTTTCTCCCGATTTTAAAAAGCTGGATTGTCTTCCTTTTTCCGGGAAAAGCCTGGTGTATCAGGGCGCGGAGGGAGCCTACTCC
>CALIEL010000424.1 GCA_938022235.1 Oribacterium parvum | reverse complement strand
CGGGCTTTACGGCAGGCTCCATACCGATAATGATATCCTCCGGAAACAGCTCCCTAAGATAGGGGGCAGCCGCGGAGGTGGCGGTATTACAGGCGATAACAGTGGCTTTTACCCCTTTTTCCTGTAGAAAACGATAGGCGGAGAGGGACAGAGAGCGTACTTCTTCCTCTGATTTTTCACCATAGGGAGCATGCTTTTGATCTCCGTAGAAAATAAAGTCTTCCCCCGGAAGCTCCTGCTTGAGCTTCCTTAAGACACTTAGTCCCCCAAGACCGGAATCAAAAATACCGATTGCCTTGTCCTTATCCATTTTCGCCTTCTCCTCCTTTCCCCGGTATATTCTCTATCTTTTTTATCTTCTTTATCTTCTTTATATTCTTTATCTTCTGATAAACTATTTCTTCAAAAGCAATGGCGTATAAACGCCCGGGACATCTTATTCATAACGAGTATCGTGCGCAAAGCGTGCGATATCTCGTTTATTAAGACTATTTTGAAGTGTAGCATAGCTTCTTTGGGATTGCAATTTTAGCCTGAAAAACCTATACTGCAAAAGATAGAAAAACAGTGGGACAATGCATCCCCCTAAAGCAGGAGGTTTTCATGAAAAGTGCGGAAAAGGTGAGTGTATCGGAGTTAATTAAAAAAGAAAATTTAAAGAATCTCACGCCGGAAATAGATACGGATCAGATTTACATGACGATTCCGGATGTAAACCGTCCTGCCTTACAGCTTGCAGGATTTTTTGCCCAGTTTGATTCCGAGCGTGTGCAGATTATCGGAAATGTGGAAACGGCTTATTTGATGCGGATGGAAAGACCGGAGAGAAGGGCAAGATATAATGAGATTACCAAGTATCCAATCCCCTGTATTATTTATGCTAGAGACATTGAACCGGATTCCTGTATGATTTCCGCATGCCAGGAGGCCGGAATTCCTCTTTTATCCAGCCCGAGACCTACTAAGAAGCGGGAATTCCCCTTCTTTCGAGTTCACGTCCCACTACGGAACTCGAGGGAGAAATTATCCGTTGGTTAAAGGTAAAGATGGCACCGATGATTACCGTCCACGGCGTATTGGTGGATGTGTATGGAGAGGGTGTCCTCATCATGGGGGACAGCGGAATCGGTAAGTCGGAGGCCGCATTGGAGCTGATTAAAAGAGGACACCGTCTGGTCAGCGACGATGTGGTGGAATTAAGAAAGGTTTCCGATGAGTCCCTGGTGGGAACGGCACCGGACATTACCAAGCATTTTATTGAACTTCGCGGAATCGGCATTATCGATGTAAAGCAAATGTTCGGTGTGGAATCGGTGAAGGACACCCAAACGCTGAATATGGTCATTAATTTGGCGGAGTGGTCCAAGGAGAAGGACTATGACCGTCTTGGATTAAAGGATAACTATATAGAATTTTTAGGCAACAATATTATCAGCTATGATATCCCCATTCGTCCGGGAAGAAATGTGGCTATCATCGTAGAGTGTGCCGCCATTAATAACAGAGCTAAAAAGATGGGATACAATGCGGCACAGGTGCTGTATGAGCGAGTAACCGCCAACATGAAAAAACAGGAAGCGGAAGATTTTTAGAGGAAAGAGAGCAGGATGGAGCATAGAACGGAACAGAGCTTAAAGGACTATACCAGCTTCAAGGTTGGCGGAAAGGCAAAGGACTTTTATATTCCCTTTACCGTAGAAGAAGTACAAGAGCTGGTACAGGAGTTATACAGGGCAAGTCGCCCTTATCTGATTTTGGGGAACGGCTCCAATCTCCTGGTTTCCGACGAGGGTGTGGAAGAAGCAGTTATTTTACTAAAGGATAATCTGTCCTCTTGTAGCATAAAGGTGCAGGAGGACGGTCGGGGACTTTTGTAGGCGGAGGCAGGCTGTACCCTGAAGGAAATGGCGGAAGTTGCCATGGAAGCCGGCTACACCGGCTTTGAGCCGCTGTCCGGAATTCCCGGAACCCTTGGAGGGGCAGTGAAAATGAATGCCGGGGCCTATGGAGGAGAAATTAAGGATTTCTTTTATCAGGGACTACTTTTAAATGAGAAGGGAGAGCTTCAAAAGAAAGAGCTTTCCGAAATGGATTTTTCCTACAGACATTCCTGTCTTTCGGAAAATGATATTTGTCTAAAAGCAAGCTTTCTTTTGGAAAAAGGAAATCCTGCGGA
>CALIEL010000423.1 GCA_938022235.1 Oribacterium parvum | reverse complement strand
AGCGTTCCTGATTGAATTTTTCTCCGAAGGAAAAATGCTTATCTCTCGCCAGTGCGCCAACGGCAATATAGCAAAGCGTAGGAATCAGAAAATAGGCGAAAAGATGAAGAAAGTAGTCTAAAAAGACTGTGAAAAAATGGGGCTTTGAGAAAGTATGTAACTTATGCAGAACGCCCTTATGGAAAATCAGGAAGCCGAGACTATCCTTTCCGGTATTGCCGCTGGAAAGGTATAAAAGGAGGAGAGTAATGAAAATACTTCCCAGAATATAGGAAAAGTCCTTCAAACGGTCTTCCATCGGATAGAAAAAGGCTTTTCTGGAAAGCTCTCTTCTTCGAAAAAAGAGAATCAGCAGAAACAACAGAAGGTAGAGACTACTGAAAAGAGAAGGGCTTCCCAGATTGATATAGAAAAGTGTCACAAGGCAAAGCAGAAGGGAAAAGGGCTTGGCAAAGGCGGCTTTTCTTTTCAAAAGTCTTCCCAAAAGGAAGAAAAGAGAACCCAGAAGAAAGCTTGGAAACTGCCAGAGTAGCTGGCCCCTTATGGGATCCATTTGTCCGATGAGAGGAATGCTATGGATTTCATCGGGAAGAATGGCGGTGGCCATCAGAAAAAAACCGAAGAAAGTTGCCATAAAGTGGCTGATGCCCTGTCCCATTAGGGAGCTAAGCTTCTTCGGTAGACCATAAAATTTCTGATTAATCTGCCCTCCCATACTTTTGATAAAGAAAAGGAGACCGATGGTAAAGGGAATGATGTAATAAAAGATACGGAAAAGCAGCAGCCAGCTTGCCGCCTCATTTCGATTTACGGAAAAATGTAAAAGACCGCTCATCATCATTAAATCAAAGCTTCCGAGACTTCCGGGAATCATGGAGACGATACCGATGCAAATGGAGATAAAGAACAACGGCAGGGTATTGGCAAGGGAAACGCTGTAGCCCAATGTTCTTCCACAGTAAAAGAAGAAGCAGGAAACAAAGCCCCAATCGAGGAGGGAAGTCGCGATTAAAGCCAGAATCTTTTTCTTAGATAGATTTCCAAAGTAGGACCAGTTTTTTCTGGTGGAAAGAAAAAGTAAGACCGGAAGAATCAGAGAAGCCAGAAGAAGAACAAAGCTGTAGGGTCTTAAAACGGCATTTTTCTGAACGAAAAACAAGAGCCCGAAGGATAGCAGGGAATAGAGGGAAAGTCCTGACATAAAATAAGGCATCACCTTGGAAATGCCCTGCATGGTTTCTTCGCCCTTATCCTCCTCCGTAAAATAGCTGTAACGCAGTCCCACGTCCACAAGGCCTGCAAAGCCGATCAGGTTGTTTAAGCTGTTGATGGTCCAGCTGCTTTCTATCAGCTTCCCCAAAGAAATCTTCTTTTTCAGCTCCTTACAAAGGATAAAGTCATAGAGCATCATCGGAGAAACGGAAAGGATTCCGATAACAAGGAGACTTACAATTTGGAAGGGGGATAAACCGCTTAAGATGCTTTTTACCGCCTCCGGGGAAATGGTCTTTCCCATTTTAACAAGTTCCAAAAGCACCAAAATAGAAATGCTCAGGAAAAGAATGCTCTTTAGAACATTCTGCCATTTTTTAAAAAAAGAAATCAGTTTATTCAATTTTTCCTCCTTACTATGGAAACCGGAGTTTCTTTACTCTATACGAACTTTGTTTTGCAATTTTTACCTTACTTTATCAGCAACTTGTGCTGATAATCGATGCTTGTATTGTATAATCGGCATCTTGCTGTTTGATCAGGGCAGTATTAAGGCTGTATGTCCTGCACCATTTTTTCTATCAGGCGATTAAAGTAAGCGCTATCCTTTTTCGGGATATTGTGCCCCTGCCCTTTTCTTTCCAGAAATTTGCCTTTGGGAAAAAGCTTTGCAATAGCCATACTGTGCTTTCGCTTAATCATATCCCTATCGCCCACCAAAACCACTACAGGGTAAGGCGCCTTTCGGAAAATCTCTTTCGGCACATCCACATTTTCTCGTAAAAGGGGAGAAACCCTGGACTTCCGTTTAAAGGCGGGAAGGAAGAGCCCCAAAAAGCGATAGAGCCATTCTTCCAGATAACAGGCATAGCGGGGAAGGAACTTTAGACCGGAAAAAGTAATATTTCCGCTGTTTGCCAGAATCCCGGCTACTCTCTCCCCGTGGCGACCGGCGTATTCCAGGGCGAGGTTCGCGCCGTCACTGTGCCCCACAAAAAGGCATTTCTCTATGGAAAGGGAGGAAAGGAGCTCATCCAGACTGTCGGAAAGATACGCAAAGCTTGCCTCTCCCTGCAGCTCTCCGGATTTTCCATGCCCCAAACTATCTACAAAGAGTAGCTTAAAACTTTTCTCGAGAACCCTTTGCTTTGCAAAATATCCGCTTTGCAGATTGTTTCCGTGAAGGAAGACAATAGGGAAGCCTTTCCCCAGAATATCCACATGGATTCGTTCTCCGCTTTTACAATAAAATTCCATTTTGAACTCCCTTGGCATAAATTACATACTTGGTTTTATAAGAATGGCACTTGGCTTAACTCGATTTATTTCTATTCTCAGTTTTATTCGATTTACTCTTGGCTTTACTTGAGTTTCTCTCGGTTTTACTTCGTACTTAAGGCGATAAGATTTTTATCCTTCCGTTTTCTCACCACGTCCATAATGCTGCCGTCTCTGGCTTCGATAATAGCAACCACCTTATCTTCGAATTACAGCGTGGCCGGTTCACCACAGATCTTGTAG
>CALIEL010000422.1 GCA_938022235.1 Oribacterium parvum | reverse complement strand
CCGGGCGGATTCGGGACTTTAACCCGTTAGAAACGTGCGCCGCTAGGCGCACAAGTAAAGACAGATGGTGTTTTTCTACCATCTGCCTCTTCCTTTTTACAAAGCTTTCTTCCAAGCCATGTCGGTTTATCAACCCTACTAAAAAACTTTAGTTTTTAGATTTCTTCTATAGTTTTTGCTTTTCTACTATTATAAGGAAACCTAGCTTAGATTGCCTTAAATGCTTCCTCTAAGTCTTCAATAATATCCTCCACATTTTCAATACCGATGGAAAGACGTACGGAGTTCTCCTGAATGCCCTGAGCCAGAAGCTCCTCCTTGGTTCCCTCGGAGTGGGTGGTGGATGCCGGGTGAATCGCCAAAGACTTTACATCCGCTACATTTGCCAATAAGGAGAATAACTCCAGATTATCGATGAAATCCTTAGCGGTTCTTTCATTTCCCTTAACCGTAAAGGTGAAAATGGAGCCGCCGCCGTTTGGCAGGTATTTCTTATAAAGCGCCTGCTGAGCCGGATCTGTGGATGCTGCAGGGTGAGAAACGGATTCCACCTTCGGATGCTTCTTTAAATATTCCACAACCTTTAAAGCGTTATCTCTATGACGCTCTACACGAAGGGCAAGGCTCTCCAAGCCCTGAATCAATACCCAGGCATTGAATGGAGAAATTGCTGCTCCCTCATCACGGATGGTGATGGCACGAAGGTAGGTTGCGATTACCGCAGGGGCTGTATCTACTGCAAAGCGAACGCCGTGGTAAGAGGGGTTTGGCTCGGTAAGCCATGGCCACTTCTTGCTCTTAGCCCAATCGAATTTTCCGGCATCTACCACAAGTCCGCCCAAGGAAGAACCGTGTCCGCCGATAAACTTTGTTGCGGAGTGCACCACGATATCTGCACCGTACTCGATAGGACGAATCAGATAGGGGGTGGCAAAGGTATTGTCCACAATCAAGGGAAGACCATGCTTATGAGCAAGATTTGCCCAAGCCTCAATATCAATAGCATCTCCGTTTGGATTTCCTAAGGATTCAATATAGAGTGCCTTGGTGTTCTCCTGAATTGCCTTCTCCGCCTCAGCTAAATCTGTGGGAGAAACAAAGGTAGTTTCCACACCGAACTCCGGGAAGGTATGCTTTAAGAAGTTATAGGTTCCTCCGTAAATGTTCTTTGCGCTGACAATGTGATCCCCATTATGTGCCACAGCCTTAAAGGCATAGGTCACTGCCGCTGCACCGGAAGCCACCGCCAAGGCTGCCACACCGCCTTCTAAAGCCGCTACTCTGGCTTCCAAAACACCCTGGGTGGGGTTTGTTAAACGTCCGTAAATGTTTCCGGCATTTCTTAAGGCGAAACGATCTGCCGCATGATCGGAATTATCGAAAACATAGGATGTGGTCTGGTAGATAGGTACCGCCCTTGCCCCGGTTGCCGGATCCGCCTGCTCCTGTCCTACATGAATCGCCTTGGTATCAAATCCAAAATTTCTCTCGTTTCTCTTCTTAACTCCCATTTTATTTTCCTCCTTATACTCTACACAAGCTTTCCGATGGTTTAAAACTTTCTTTCGGAAGCTTTCCTTCAGCTTCTTTCTTACTGATACTTACTGATTCTTACTTACATCTTGCTACTTGCTTTTTGCTACTTACTTTTTGTTGCTTCTTACTTACTTGCAAAAGTTTTTCTTGCTGGAGCTATACTAGCATTTTCTGAAATTCCTGTATAATACAAGAGTTTTGGATTTGGCTATAGTTACTGTTTATAACAAATGCTTTTATCACGGTTCCCTCTATGCCGATAAGAGTCTACTTATCACTACAGTAAAAACTTAGGAATACCAAAAGCTTCAAAGTACTTTATATCTCCATTCTGGTCTTATATTTTTCTTTTAAATTGGATATTTTTATAAGTTCAGACTTATCTTATTCTCAGCTTATAAACAAAATGAAGTTTTAAAAATCACTTTATCATCTTCATTCTTTTTCCCAATATCTAAGTTTCAGGAGGAAATCATTATGCACAAGACACAAAAATTAACTCTTACTGCCCTATTTGCGGCATTATCCTATGCTGTATTCACCTTCTTACAGATTAAAATTCCTATCGGAGCGGATGCCACTTCTATTCATTTGGGAAATGCGGTAGTAGTCATTGCAGCGCTGGTTCTGGGCGGTCCCTTAGGCGGCTTTGCCGGAGCTCTGGGAATGACCATCGGGGATTTACTGGATCCGGTATATATCACCTATGCTCCTAAAACCTTGATTTGTAAAATGGTCATCGGCTTAATTGTAGGCTTGGTTGCCCATAAGTTAGGAAAGATTCAGGATACAAACGACAAATCCAAAATTTTTAAATGGGTTTTACTTTCTGCCGTTTGCGGACTTTTTGCCAATGTGATTCTGGATCCCAGCATCGGCTATTTTTATAAGCTCTTAATTTTAGGAAAGCCTGCTGCGGAACTGTCCTTTAAGATTAACCTGATGGCTACAGGAATCAACGCTATCACTTCCACCATCGTTTCCGTCTTTGTCTACATGGGACTCTATCCTATACTCAGAAAGCAAAATATGGATACTTTGCGTCTCGCATAAAAAACAAGATACGAAGCATCAATATTTGCCACTATATTTTTCCATTATCCCTCCTTTGGGAAATGCCTAAAGTACTCCTGAATCAGCCTTTACGCAGCAAAAAACTCCTCATACCCTATCGGGTGAGGAGTTTCTTATTATCCGAAAATAAATTCTTTCCCTTCTGTAAAGCCAAAGCAAGCAGGGCATTTCCAAGTAAGATTGCCACAATCCAAAAAATGGTTTTTCCTACAGACTGCTCCCGGATTTTCAGAAAGCTGTAAGGACCGGAAACCAGCCCCATTCCATTTAAAATCAAAAGAGGGATGGCATACAGCAATGTTACTCCCAGAGCCTTTCCTATCACAGATAGAGGCAGGGAACGCTTCTCTTCCGGAAAGAGAAAGAGAAAAATGGAAAGAAAGGGACAAAGCAGGTGACTGAAAAATCTTGTTCCACCCAAAAATTCATGGGCAAATCCATTCTCCGGTCCCAGCACCAGGAGCACCACGAAGAAGGTCAGGGCTAAACACACCGAGGAAATATAGCGTAAAACAGACAGGAAGGAAGGAAATGTCCAGCTCTCTCCTTTCCCCTGCAAGGCCTTACTGAGCACACCCTTTCCCTCTTGATTTTTTCTTTGTAAAAGAAAAAAGAGCATAAACGCCGAGCTGATTCCGCAAAGCAGGTTGGAATCCGTCGTATAAAAACGAAAGGTTCCCAGTCCGTCATCCTGCAATCCGTGCAATACTACGATGCATTCCAACAGTAGCAAAACAAAATGCCCCAGCATTAATCCCTTTTCTCCGGTCTTTTTTTCCATCCCTTACCCCTTCTATTTTTCGCTTATCTATTCCGGAAATTTACATTTCTCTTTTTCGCTGATCTATTTAGAGAACTTTTATTTCCCGTTTTAGTTTTTCCATACCAAAGCTATTTGATTGCTTCCCGTTCTTCTCCTTATTAGCAAAGATACAAAACACCGGCATCAAAGGAATCGCAGTCCTTCACTCCGGTATACATCATCATTTCCCGAAGCTCCTCCTGCATATTTTCCACCTTGGAAATCACTCCCTCTGCCCCATGGGAAAGAAGGGGTTGCAGAATTCCCCGACCTACGGAAACCGCATCCGCTCCTAATGCCAAAGCCTTATAGACATCATAGCCGGTATCCATGCTGCAATCCACGAAAATCTGCATCTTACTATCCTGTAAAGCTTCCTTGATTTTCGGTAAAATCTGTAGAGGAGCAATTCCGAAGGGAAGTCTGCCGTGATGGTGAGAAACTACAATGGCGGCACAGCCTGCTTCCTTTGCCTTCAGTGCATCCTGAACGGAAAGCACTCCCTTTGCCACAAAGGGTAGCTTGGCATAGGCTACAAAGTCCGCTAAATCCTTGCTAAACACCGGCCCCATAGGAATTCCGTCTACCACATCATAGAAACCGTCTGTTCCCGGCACATGGTCAATGTCGATTCCCACCCCTACGGAGCCATGTTCTACAGCATAGTCTATCTCTTCCCGTATTCTTCCATGATCCGCAAAGGGCTTGATAATCCGCACTGTATCGGGATTTTGGGCAACAATCTTTCCATAATCTTCATTGTCTTCCATACCTACCCAGTTAAGGGCATTTAATTCCTTCGCCGCTGAGGCATACTCCTCCATAGGGGTTCTTCCATTTTCCAGTACCTTGTTCAAGTGGGAAAATGCCGGCATCATAATGGGAGAGGCATATTTCTTTCCAAAAATCTCCTTCTCCAAGGTGACCTCTGTACTGTCTATCACCCGCATTTCCACATGAATCCGATCCAAATAGGCTCTGTTGTATCGGTTGGCATCCTCTGCATTTCCACTGGTCACCGGAATAACTCCCGGTCTTCCCGGCCATGGGCTATTGTTCATTTCCATAAAAATCTCCTTTCAAAATCACTAAGTATAACAGTATACATTTACCCGGCTTGCATAAGAAAGCTATTACACTCTTCAAGGATATCCTATTTGGCTTTTAGAACTCTCTATTCCTTCTCTTAAGCAGTGTCCTCCAGGCTTTAAACTACCGGATAGAATAAAACCAAAAGGGCATAGGCGGCAAGCGCAATCAGTAAAAATAAGGAAATAAAGGCGGAAACGAATTCCTCCTGCTCCTCCTTTTGTAAAAGTCCTTTAATTTGTAAAGGTACAGGAAATCCTGTAGGACAAAGAAAGTACAGAATGACACCGAAGGAAAAAATTCGATTTTGCATTTGCTCCTTAAAAAGCAGGAAGAACAGCAGAATGATGCTTCCGCAGAACAAAAGACGGATTCCTGCCAAAGTAAACAGAGACGCTAAAAATCCCTTGTGCAGTCTCATACTGTAGCCCAGGCTAAACAATATCAGAGAGCCGATAGGAACGGTCAGCGCCTCCATGGTATTGTCAAAGACAGCCTTTAAACCTGCATTTTGCATAAGGACTTGATGCAAGCCGCTGGCATTCATGATTACTCCGAAAAGTACCGCAAGAATAAAGGAGCTGGTAAATATTTTCCTGGCAAAGGGTAAAAGCTTCCGTTCTCCTATACTTTTATTCATTAAAATCAAGGGCACAAAGATAAAGTTAATCAGGATTCCCGCGATATCAAAGGGAATCAAATTGGCCGTATAACTCTTCCCCACCACGCTGATATACAAGTGCAGTGCTACTGCTCCGCCTTCGCAGGTTAAACACAAAAAGGGAGCAATTTCCTGAAAATCTGCCGGTAAAAGCTTGGAAAGTCGTCCTCCCAGAAAGTAAACCAGCATCCAGATAAAAATCAGGAATATGATTTGTAAAAATACGCCTTTTTTCAGATTTGTTTCCACCATAACCTGATAAATCAGGAAAGGAAACAAGATATCCAACGCAATCCTTTTTGCTCCCTCATTTTGTTCGTGGCTAATCCAAGCTCTTCTTCTGGCGTGACCTCCCAAAAATAGCAGGAAGAATACCGGAAATATCACAGAAACCGCTGCCATTTTCCCTCCTTGTTTTATAAAAGCCCAAAGGCTCTTGTTTTCGTTCCATTGAAAATTTCCAGCCTATCATATGCTTTACCTTAAAAAAATGCAAGTAATCAGAAAGAGACTTTAAAAAGAAAAAAGATTTCTACGCAATACAGGTCTGATAAGGGGCACGCTTCCGCTAAGCTCGCCTTCATAGTGCAGAACTGTATAATGATAAAAGGCTACGCTTCGACGCTGTATGGATATGAAATCGGGCACGCTCCCGCTAACCTCGCCACGTAGCGGATACTAAGCGAAAAACACAGTACCTGTGTTTTTCGCAAGTACCGACGGGCTCAGATTGCCCTCTTTCATATCCATACAGCTTCCGTCGCTTTGGCTTTGAATTTCTACAGTTCTTCTTTTCGAAGGCTTGCTACATGCTCAGATTACCCCTATATCAGACCTGTAGAGCGTAGAAATCCACTAAAAAGTTTTGTTTTTTAAAGTCCTTTTGATAATGATGTAAAAAAAATGAAGAGCCGCTGCATAACGGCTCTTCGTATGAATTGCTTTCTTTATTTTTTTAAAGTAAAGCTGTATTACTTTCCTTCGTAGATAGGATGTGCATCGGTTAATGCTTTCACTCTTCTTGCTACTTCTTCCTTGCTGCTTTCGAAGTCTGTAGCTACTTTGTAAAGGCATTCTGCAATTTCCTTCATATCCTCTTCTTTAAAACCGCGGACAGTAACTGCGGGAGTTCCGATTCTTACACCGGAGGTTAAGAATGGAGAACGGGGATCGTTGGGAATTGCATTCTTGTTTAATGTGATGTGCACTTCATCACAGGCATTCTGCAGGAACTTTCCGGTAACATCCTGGAAGTTGGTTAAATCCACCAGCATTAAGTGGTTCTCCGTTCCGCCGGATACCAGCTGGAATCCCTTGTCCATCATAGCGGCAGCCAATGCCTTCGCATTCTTCGCTACCTGCTGCTGATATTCTTTATACTCCGGCTTTAAAGCTTCTCCAAAGCAAACTGCTTTAGAAGCAATGACGTGCTCTAAAGGTCCGCCCTGCACACCGGGGAATACGAACTTATTGAAGTTGTACTTCTCTGCTACTTCTTTACTGGATAAAATCAAACCGCCACGAGGTCCTCTTAAAGTCTTATGGGTAGTTGTGGTAGTAACATGAGCATAAGGAATCGGGCTTGGATGCACGCCTGCTGCAACAAGACCTGCAATATGCGCCATATCTACAAAAAGGATAGCTCCACAAGCATCGGCAATCTCACGGAAACGCTTAAAGTCAATAACTCTTGGATATGCGGAGGCACCGGCAATAATCATCTTCGGCTTTTCTTTTAAAGCCTGCTCCATTACCGCATCATAGTCAATATAGCCTTCTTTGGTAATTCCATAAGGAATGATATTAAAGTAAAGTCCCGAAAAGTTTACGGGTGAACCATGGGTTAAATGTCCGCCGGCATCCAAGCTCATACCCATAATCTTGTCCCCGGGCTTACAAATTGCCATGGTAACTGCCATATTTGCTTGTGCACCGGAGTGGGGTTGAACGTTTGCATATTCACAATGGAATAATTCCTTCGCTCTTTCGATAGCAATAGCTTCTACTACGTCTACGGCTTCACAGCCTCCGTAATAACGCTTTCCGGGATATCCCTCCGCATACTTGTTGGTTAATACGGTTCCCATAGCCAACATTGCTGTAGTGGAAACAATATTCTCAGAAGCAATCAACTCGATGTTGTTTTGCTGTCTTTCATACTCTTCCCAGATTCCCTTCCCCACCTCAGGGTCATGTTCTTGAATAAAATTCATGATTTCTTTGATCATTCACGCCTCCTTTTCATCTGAATATTCCTTAATCTTCTTTCCAAAAATACTCAGAAACCACCACTTGAAGTTGCTTTATGTTGTTGTACACCTGAATCTTTGGATAGTATAACAGATTGAATTTGTTTCGGCTAGATTTTTTGTTCAAAAATTTTTCTCCATCCTCAAAGAGTACTCCCTCCACTCGTGTACCTTGTTCATCTTCCAGATATAATTTGATGGCATTTTTGTTTTTTCCCACAATTTTAAAATCCTTTAGCAAAACATTCTTCTGGGCAAAGGCAGGCTTTTCATTGCCTCTTCCGAAGGGTTCCAAGCGGGACAAGGAACGAACAAAATCCTCTTTTAGATAGGAGAACGGTAGGACCACATCAATCCAGACCTTCTCCTCCAAATCCTCCGCCTGAAGCCTTGCATTTTGCAGGAGAGCCTTCTTTAGCAGAGAAACATTTTCCCTTGCAACGGAAAATCCGGCCGCCATGGGATGACCTCCGAAACGTAAAAGCAGTTCCTTTTGTTCCTCCAGCCGTTCTGCCATAGGATAGCCGGGAATGGAACGTCCGGAGGCTTTACAGCTTCCGTCCTCCCCGTTGGTAAGGATAAAGCAGGGACGATAATAGGCTTCCCGTATCCGCCCCGCCACGATTCCCGCAAGGCTTTCATGCAAATCGGGAAGCACCAAAAACAGCAACGGCACATCTCCTTCCTGTTCCGCCAGCACCTTCGCTTCATCCACCCCTTTTTTCGTCATTTCCTTTCGTTCTTCATTTAAGACCAGTAAGTGTGCTGCTTTTTCCTCAGCCTTCCCTTCATCCTCCTCCAGGAAAAGAGAAAGCGCCAGCATCGCACTTTCCAAACGACCTCCCGCATTGATGCAGGGGCCGATTTGAAAACCGAGAGTATAGGAGGAAATTTCCTGCTCCGGCAAAATATGGCACTGCTTTAGAAGAGCCTGCATACCGATATTTTGAGTCTTTTGCAAATGAGCCAGGCAATACTTTACGATAACACGATTTTCTTTTTGTAAAGGCATCACATCACAAACCGTGGCAATACCGGCAAAGCAAGCCAGCTCCTCCAAAAGCTCCAAGCCCTTTTGCCGTTTTTCCAAAAGCATTTTCATGAGAAGATAGCAAACCATAGCTCCGCAGATTTCTTCATTGGGATACTTACTGCCCTCTCTTTTGGGATTCACCACGGCAAAGGCTTCCGGAATCCTTTTCTTTCCATCCTCATCTCTTCGTAAGTCATGATGATCCGTAAGCAATACATCCATACCGTAGGATTTTGCTTTCTCCATTGCGGAAAATGCGGAAATGCCGTTATCACAGGTAATCAGAAGGGAAATTCCTTCTGCCTTTGCCTCCTCGATAATCTGCTCGTTAATCCCGTAGCCATCCAAAATTCTGTGTGGAATCACCACGGAAAGCTGCTCTTTGGAGAAAAATAAGGAAAGTGCCTTCGCCAAGATGGTAGAAGCACAAACGCCGTCCACATCATAGTCCCCTACAACCCGAACTTTTTCTCCCTCTTTCATGGCTCGCTCCAGGCGATTTAAAAAACGAATACTGTCCGGCAGGAAAAGAGGAGAGGGAATCTCTTCTCCCTCTAAAAAATTCCGCATTTCTTCTTCTGTTGTTAAATCTCGATTCCGAAGAATGCGAACCAAAACCGGATCCAGAGATAATTTCTCTCCCAAGTCCTGAAAATCTGCCTTTTTACCGTATACATACCACTTTTTCATTTTTTCCTTCTTTATTAAATCTTATTTTGCCGATGCATCTCATTATGAAACTTTATGCTGTTCCAAATCCTTAAATTAATTTGCGGAAGTATTATTTTTCTTGTATAGTAGA
>CALIEL010000421.1 GCA_938022235.1 Oribacterium parvum | reverse complement strand
ATATCATCCCTAACTCTTATGGATGATATCTTTATCAAAATCGTATTGCAGGATAAGCAATGCACCGAATTTATTTTACAAGTTATTATGGAAAATGATTCTTTACGTTTGAAAGATCAATGTATTCAGAAAGACACTCCCAATATTCATGGACATTCTCTTGTCTTGGATTGTTACTGCGAGGACAAAGAGCACAATCTATATAACATTGAAATCCAAAATGATTCTCAAGAAGCAATCCCGAAACGAGCTAGATTTCACGCCAGTCTAATAGACATTCATTCTCTAAAGAAAGGACAAAATTTCAAGCAATTACCTAAAACATATGTTATATTTATTACAGCTAAAGATATTTTCAAACGAGGACTACAATCTTATCATATTGAAAGAATCATTAAAGAAAATGGCCAGCCCTTTGATGATGACTCTTATATTATATACTTTAATACCTCGAAAATAGAAAATAATAGCTTGGGAAGACTGGCAGAAGATTTTCATGCCAACAATCCCAAGCAAATGCATTCGACAATACTGTCCAAAAGAGTAGCAGAACTTAAATCTACAGACTTTATGCAGAAGGGAGACAAAAATATGAATATTCTTTTAGAACGTTATCGCCAAGCTGCCCTAGAAGAAGGCAGAGAAGAAGGCAGAGAAGAAGGCAGTGAGAAATTAGCACAATTAATGGGTATTTTAGCGGAAAGTGGCAGACTGGAAGATATCAAAAAAGCTTCAAAGGATAAACGCTACAGAAAAAAACTCTTCCGTGAACTGAACTTAATGTAGAGGCAGTTCTATTATTGTGCATGCTTTAAGTGTAATTAGATATTGCCAGACCATTCCTTTTTATCATTGTCCCAAACGGAGTTGGACTTTGGATTATCGTTGTAAAATGGCTCGAGGAATCGTAAAAGCTAGGAATAAATCTCTTCTTGCTTAGTCATTTCATTCAACCTACCTCAAAATAGTTTATAGCCCAGTCCTTTAGTTCTTCAAATCGCTTTTGGTTTTCTTTTTTGATATTTAATCCGCTAAAGCTTTCTTCATGGGAATAGTAATATTTGCTCAAAGCTTCTACAAGAGCAGTTTCATCGCTATGCTCAAAATCGGAAAGCATATCATTTACAGCCTGGCTTGGACTGGAACAAAGAACATTTTCAAAACGTATATACTCTATAGCTTCCAAATCTTCTATGATATAGCATCGGATATTTTCTTCCGAACTTTCCTCCAAGGCATAAACCTCCACCTTGTTTTCTGAAAAGTAGCCCACAAAGAGCTGCAAATATTCCAAGGCGGAGACAGAGCGTAAAATCATCGGCTGATTGCCCACTACATCTCTTAACCATGCTCTATTTGATGTATAGTCACTACTGATTTTCATATTGATCCTCATTGTCGTTCAAAGCGTTTTGTCATTTTTTGTAGTATAGTCTTTATCCCAAGAATACACAATCTTTTGTCAAAGTCTGACAAAATCTTTACTCTATTCAAAGTCTGTAGGCACATATAGCTGACTTCATCTTGTAATTTATGATTTTCGCAATACAATGAAAAGTAAAGGAATTTGTCTTGTGCTTTACTTAAAGATTGGGAGGAAGAGGATGGCAGAGCTACAGTATAATTTGATTGATGATTGGGAAAAGAAAGAGGTGGATCTTCCTGCATTGGAAGAAGCCTTAGAGCAGGGAAGTTCTAATCGTTATAGTGGAAAGGTATTTCATGATATTGCCGCAAAGTGGAAGAAATACAAGAATAGGGGCGTTTCGAATCTTTACCTTTTAAAGGAAGCTGAAGATGAAGGTCTGGCTTGTGCGTACTATGCTTATTCGATTACAAATAGTGTGATAGAGGAGGCACAGCTGGAAAATTTGCGTACGCTTTGCGCAGAGAAGCTCTCTACTGGAGAAATGCGTGCCAGTGCATCCTTCTGTAAGGCATCTGAATGGTGGGATACCAATCCTGCTTATCTTACGAAGCTGGTGGAGAAGGGAGAGGCAGATAGGCTGTATGAATACCTGAGTGCACAGCTGTTCCCCCAAGGGATAGTCCTCACCTCTCTAAGTGCGAAAATGAATGCTAAAGAAGAGCTTGCCTGTTCAGCAATTGCTTGGGGCCTAAAGGAAGGCGGATTTTTCAAAAAAGGCGCTTACATGAGTAGAGCAATTGATAATCGCTATCTTTAAAGAAGAATAGCCTTTTGCTAAGTGTTATTTTTAAAACGGCAAAGCCAAAATTCCCTGTTGAAACAGCATATACAGGAGGGTGCCGGAGAAGATGGAAAGCAGCATATTCCGCTTCCAACAATGCATCAGGATGGTTAGCCCAAGAGAAAGAAACTCCGGCAGTCCATGGTTTCCACTAAATAACTGAACATTACGAAGACAATACACCAAAAGCAGAGCAAAGCTTGCGGGAGGCAGAGCCTTTCCCAGATATTGCACTGTTTTGGGTGTATTTTTTTGAAATAAGATAAAGGGCAAAAAGCGGGTCAGCATGGTGCCCAGAATACAAAGCGCTATGATGATGATGCGTTGCCATACAGTCATAAGCTTTCCTTCGCTTCCATAAATTGCTGTTCCAGCTTAGGCTTTGCCAGGAGGAAAATGCCTAGGATGCCCAACATGGCGGGAAGGATGAAATGTCCTGCTTTAAAAATCAGTAGGGAAAGGATGGATACGTCCAGTCCCAGCAGGGAAGAAAAATGATTTTTCTCCTTTAAAAATTGATCGAAGAAAATCACCGCAAAGAGAGCAGTCATAACAAAATCAATCCCCTCTGTGGAAAAGGGCAGGACATTCCCAAGAAGCGTACCAAGGCAGGAGCCTACAACCCAGTAGATTTGATTTAAGAGTGTCACAAAAAACATAAACCAGCCGGGATCTACCCCTTCCGGTATCTTTGCGCTGTAATTAATACTGAAGCTTTCGTCGCACATGCCGAAGATTAGATAAAAACGCTTCCAGCCTTTTTTAGGGAATTTATCCAGCATGGCAATACCGTAGAACAGATGGCGAAGCTGAATCATAATAGCCAGAAAAAGCGTTTCCAAAGGAGCGAAGGGACCTAATAAAAATCCTACAGCCAAGAGCTCTAAGGAACCTCCGTAGATTAAAGAGGCCATAAAGAAGGTGTAGACCACGGAAAGGCCGGCGCTGTGCATATAGATGCCATAGGCAAAGCCCAGAAATAAAAAGCCGGTTAAGATGGGAATCGTATGAGGAAAGGCGGTCTCTAGCGCCTTTTTTTGCTGTTCATGAAGCATAAAACAAAATCTCCTTTTATAAAGTTCTTTAGTTGTAGAGCCTTTCGGATTAGCGTGAAAAACAGTCGGAGTTAAATAAGATATGGAGCCTTAACTAAAGAAAAAACAGCAATAGTCTATAAATTTTTTTTATGAATTTCAAGGGAAAGGCGGAAAAAATTATCATGAAGCATATCCTGCATGGCAGAATAGTCTTTTTCGAGAGAAGAAAACTGATAGCTTGAAGGAAATAGTCTGTATAGGAGTAGATAAAAGTTCAGCCTATCTGTCCCCTTACCCTTGAATATGTTCCTGTTAATATTGTAAACTTAGGTGGTCGTTTTTAATAAAATCAATACAAAAAGGTAAAGAGGATCAACTATGACTGTCACTAAAATAGAGTGCCCCAATTGCCATGGCCAGCTTGATATACCTGATGGATTAAAAGAAGGCTTTGTCACCTGTAAGTTTTGTAATACCAAGGTATATATCGAGCCGTATAAGCCGAACATTACTCAGAATTTTAATATAAAGGAAGTGAATTACAATAAGTCCGGTGCCACCGTACATAATAACTCCAAGTTGCTTAATGTAATTGCGGTTGTCGTCATTCTCGGCATTCTTTCCACTGCTTTTCTGTTTGTAAGTATTCTTCCCCTTCTTCGTTATCGTTCTCCCGGAATTGTCAGCAATAAGGAAAGCTACCGAACGACTCCGAAAGCGGATGTGATGAAAAGCTTTTCCGAAAAGGCCTTTTCCAAGCCGTTGTCAAAAATTACGGCGAAGGACTATGCTTCTTTACAGTACCTTGCTATCATCAAGAAGAAGGATCTTTCTGACGGTGTGGATAAATGGTTTTTCTCTTACTCCACTTCGGTGGACGATTCCGGAAAGCCGGTCGAGGAACATACCGTCTATCTTCCCGGAGCGGATTATCTTGACGAAGAGGATATACAGCCTTTCACCGGTTTAATTTCTCTTTCCCTTGGCTCCGGTTTTCGCTATTCCTATGATGATGACAATGCCAATGATCTTCGTTGTCTTTCCAATCTGCAATTTTTTTCTACAGAATACGCTACTTTTAGCGAAATGGAAAGAACACTTCTGAATCCCGAGAAAATCATCGGTCTTTCCGGCGTTACGTTCCGGGATGAGCCGTCCTACAGTTATGATTATTCGAAAACGAAGGATATTGCAGATATTTACAAGTCTTTCTCTTCTTTAAGAGAACTCTCCGTATCGGTAGACTCGGATTTCGAGCCGGGAATCAGTGTACTCAGCTATTTTCCGAATCTGGAACACTTAGCTTTAAGAATAGAAAGTGGTAGAGATGAGCCTTTGGACCTCTCTCCACTCTCCTCTTTAAGCAATTGTAAGAGCTTATTTATAAACGGACCCTATTCGCAGTCTGTAGGAAATCTTAGTGTTCTATCCGGTATGCCTCAGATTGAGAATTTGGGAATTTCCAACATTCCGAATTTTAAAGATCTACAGTTCGCGCAAAATATGCCGAAGCTGAAGTCGCTCCATCTCGTCAGTCTTCCGATTCTTTCATTGGACGGGCTGAGAAATATAAGTTCTTTAAATAGCCTTTACCTGGACTGTAGTAATCTGAAAAATGCCGATGCTCTGTCGAGCCTTACTTCTTTACAGACTTTGGGCTTTGCTTACCATAATTATGAGATTCCGGATTTACACGGCTTATCCACTTTGGAAAATGCAGAGGTTTATTGCAATGACTTGGATAAAATCGCGGGTATGCCATCTCTTAAGAGTTTGACTATCCATAATAATGCACAGGAATATGAGGGAGACTTCCTACGCGGTATGAATAGCCTAAGTGATTTAGTGATTGTCGGAAACGGCATTATAGGAGAGGTACTGCCTTCTTTAGGGCCGGCTTTACGGGAGCTTCCTTCCCTACAAAAAGTTACTTTCCGCGGAACGCCCATGGATAGTTACCAAGACTACAGTAGTTCTCTTTCCAATCTCGGTGTAAAGGAAATGTATTTTCTGCTCGAAGATGATAGTATTACGGCGGATAAGCCTCTTCTTCCCCTTTATCTGAGCAAACTGGAGGATGATTATACGGTTCAGGTCTTAAATCTTTCTCTTGCGAGAATCCAAAATTTGGATGATGAAACAAGGAACTTCTATCCCAACGCAAAGGCCTATCTCTCCCATTTTAAGGCTCTGAAAAGGCTGTACATTGCCGGAAATACACTGGAGAACCTGGATTGTATAGAGGGGCTTACAACTCTTGAGGAGTTGGATATTTCGGAAAATTACATCTCTGATATCTCCGCCCTCCGGAATTTTCCGAACTTAAAGAAAGTAAAGCTCTCCGGAAATCCTGTAGTGAATACGGAAATTTTACCGGACAGTATAGAAATTGTTCCAAGCTTAGACTAAATAGCGGACTGAAATGACTAAGTTGAAGTGCTGTATATTGGTGCATTTCATAAATTGTGATATTATCATTTCATAAGAATGTAATGTCAGAAACTAATTTTACTGCTATTTGGACGCTTAAACATATAAGGAGTAATACTCTTATGATTAATGAAATATTATTTATGGAAATTAGATTATTAGGAGAATTCTGTCAAAAATATAAAATGAGTCGAGCTGCTGCCAATGCCCTCTTCTCAAAATATAAAATTTGGCAATATATAGAGTCATGCTATGACATTTTCCATATTAATGGTGACGAGTACAATTTAGATGAAATCAGCACTGTTTTGAAGGCGAAAGGAGCGATTTCGTGAAGCTAAGCTTTCAGGAGGCAAGAAAATATGTCATTTGAAAAAATGAATATATGTGCAGACATGATACTCACGAATGCTATTGAGGATATGGCTGAGGAAGAGAATATCTCCATTGAAGAGTCGAGAAATAGGCTCTTAAGCTCCAATGCGTGCAAGTGTCTTTATAATTTTGACTCCGGCTTGTGGAAGGAAGGATCCGACTATTTTCTGGACTACTATAGGAAATCCGAGCAAAAAGTAAGCGGCTAAACCATCATTTTCAAATCATCGCTTTCAAATCATAACTTTCCCTAAAATTTATTGCACAGAACTTCTTTTCAGAGTATTCTTGAGCGGTATTGTATTTAAGGGGGAGAGAAGATGTTTTCTATACTGTTGCTCATGATTTATCTGGCATTTGTCAGTCTGGGACTGCCGGATGCTTTGCTGGGCTCTGCCTGGCCGATCATGTATCAGGAATTTGCTGTTCCCGTATCCTATTCGGGAACAGTTTTTATGATTATTTGCGGAGGAACCATTCTCTCCAGCTTAAACAGTGAAAAATTGAATCGTCGCTTTGGAACCGGTAAAATTACGGCAATTTCGGTGCTTTTAACCGCCATTGCCTTATTCGGTTTTTCCATTAGCCATAGCTTCCTTATGCTCTGCCTCTTTGCCATTCCTTACGGTTTGGGAGCAGGTTCTGTGGATGCGGCCTTAAATCACTATGTGGCTTTGCATTATTCCAGCAGACACATGAGCTGGCTGCATTGTATGTGGGGCTTGGGCGCCTCCGTAGGTCCTTATATCATGGGATTTGTTTTACAAAGAGGGGAGCCTTGGAATAGGGGCTATCTGATTGTTTCCATAATTCAGTTTATTCTGGCTATCATTCTTTTTTGCAGCCTCTCCTTATGGAAGAAAAATCCGGAGGAGCTTAAGGAAAATAGCTCAAATGCTCCCGGTGCATTGGAGGGAAAGGCTAACTCCGATGGGGCTGAAGCCCCCAAACAAAGAGCGCTTAGCCTGAAAGAGGTCTTTGCTATCCCCGGAGCCAAGGAAAGCTTGGCCAGCTTCTACGGCTACTGTGCCCTGGAGCAGACCGTGGGCTTATGGGCAGGATCTTTCATGGTTCTTGCCCTTGGCATGGAGGAGAAATTAGCCGCCTCCTATGTGGCTCTATTCTATTTCGGCATTACCTTCGGCCGTTTTCTTTCCGGCTTTTTTACCATGAAATGGAAGGATGAACAGATGGTATTGGGAGGAAGCGCCATCGTTTTCTTCGGTATTTTTCTCCTCTTTACGCCCTGGAGTAAGGCTCTGGTATTGCCTGCCTTAATCCTCATCGGTCTGGGCTGTGCGCCGGTCTATCCTTCCGTAATTCATTCCACTCCCTATAACTTCGGTGTGGAACATTCCTCTGCCCTGATTGGGGCACAAATGGCGGCTGCCTATGTGGGAACCTTGATTATGCCTCCCTTCTTTGGGGTTCTGGGACGCAGCTTCAGCATGAAGCTCTTCCCCTATTACTCCATGTTCCTTTTGCTTTTTATGGTTTTTACCTATAGAAGAATGCTTCAAGTCACCAAGAAGGCAAGGCGGGAGAAGCGATAAGGAGCTTTTTCTATAGCAGTCAGCCAAAGAACGAATACGAAAGATATTTACTTTTGCAACAAACTGTTGCGCCGAGGGAACGGCGACAGCAAGTCAGCACATTAAAGAAAGGATGGAAATCCTATGCAAAAAGTACATGAAGAACTGGAACGCATTTTGCCCAAGGCCATCGCCTTGGCGGAAGACATTTTCAAAAACCCGGAGCTGGGCTATAAGGAATTTCGGAGTCGAGAAAAGGTGGAAGAGGCCTTAAAGGATGCGGAGATTCCCTTTACCGAGGTGGCTTACACAGGACTTATGGCGACTTTGGATTCCGGAAAGGAAGGTCCCTGCATCGGCTTAGTTGCAGAGTTTGATGCGGTGCCGGTTCTGGGACATCCCTATGCCTCAAGCGACCAAAATGCCGCCCATGCCTGCGGCCATTATGCCCAGACCGGAGTGATGCTTGCCGTATTTTTGGCGCTGAAAGAAGCCGGCGTGATGGAAAGGCTTACGGGAAAGGTGAAGCTCTTCTTCACTCCTGCGGAAGAATTCTGCGACATGGATTATCGAAGAAATCTCATCAGAGAGGGGAAGGTTTCCCATTCCTCCGGCAAGCAGGAAATGATTTCGCTGGGGCTTTTCGATGAGTGTGCGGTGCTTCTGTCCTGCCACAGTATGGGGCTCATCGACACGGATTATCAGGCCGAGGTGGGGGCTTCCTTAAACGGCTTCTGCCAAAAGAAGGTCACTTTCTTAGGCACAGAGGCCCATGCCGGGGCCAGCCCTCATTTGGGGGTAAATGCTCTTCATGCCATGACTTTAGCGATTTCCGCCATCAACGCCCTTCGGGAAAGCTTTCCGGAGGAGGATTGCATCCGGGTGCATTACATCGTAACCGAGGGAGGACAGACGGTGAATTCCGTTCCTGCCAGAACCAAGATGGAAATGTATATTCGAGGAAAGACCGTGGAGGCCATCCGCAGTACGGAGAGAAAGGTGGATCGGGCTTTACGGGTAGCGGCCCTGGCCATAAACTGCGACCTGGAAATCCAAAATACCCCGGGCTATTTTCCCTTGGAGCAGGATCCGGCACTTACGGAGCTGGTACGGAGCCAGATTCTTCGCTATATGCCGGAAAGTCGGATTGCGGCGGGAACCCACGGCACAGCCTCCGGGGATATGGGAGACCTGTCCATGCTCTTTCCCACGGTGGAAATCGGCATTTCCGGCTTCAAGGGACGGATTCACGGCCGGGATTTCGGTACGGAAAATGAAAGGGAGGCTTACCAGATTCCCGCCCACTATTTTGTGGATACGGTCATGCGACTTTTGGAAAATGAGGGGGCGGAGGCCAAAAGAATCCAAGAGAGTTTTGTACCCAAATTCAAGAAGGAGAACTATCTGGCAGAGCTGGATAGACTTCATACAAGTTTATTTTACGAAAGGGAGAAGGAATTATGAGAAAAAAGAATTGGATTTTAGGACTGAGTGCAGTAGGCATGATGGCTGTTTTGGCAGCTTGCGGAGGCAATGCAAATGCTAAAGCCACCACATCCGCTACAGAGGCGGCGAAGGAGGGAACTACTCCGGCAGCTAAGGAGGAGAAGGCGGAAGGCAATAAGGAAAGTAACGGCAAGAAGCTGAAGGTCACCCTTTTGGTAACCGGTTCCTTCGGA
>CALIEL010000420.1 GCA_938022235.1 Oribacterium parvum | reverse complement strand
GCCTGCTCTTCTAATTCTTCTCCGCTTAAGCTGCTGACAACTTCAGCAATTCTCTTTACTACGGAAGAAATCTTTTCATTTACTGCGGAGCTGGAGTCGGAAAGTCTTCCAACCTCATCTGCTACCACACCGAAGCCTTTGCCGTGTTCTCCGGCTCTTGCCGCCTCGATATTTGCATTTAAAGCAAGAATCTTCTGTCTGCTCTGAATGCTCTTTAAGTCGTTGGTGCTCTTTCTGATTTCCTTTACCAAACTCTGGGTTTCGGTAATTCCTGCGGAAAGACGGCTTGCAAAATCCTCAAAACGTCCAACGCTGCTTTCTGCCTTTACGAACTCTTCGAGAGTGAGGCAAAGAAGCTTTAATGCAGCCTCCTGTCTATCTCTGTCTCCGTCCTTATCCTCTTTCAGATAAAGGCTTGCCACTTTTTCTCCATCATACTGGAGTTCACACTGAATAGAAGAAGAGCCGAATTCTTGGGATCTGCGATCTAAAGCGTCTGCCTTCCCTGGCTCTCTCTCCTCACCGTCAGCATAGTATACGGTTTTTCCGTCTACTGACTGTACCATTGCTTCCAATCCTGTTCCTTTAGCCCAATTGCATAAAATGGATTGAAATTGCTCTTTTCCTGCAAAATCTTGAATATGAATTGCCATTTTTTTCCTTCCTCTTCTATTTGTAGATAGGTAAAATAACCATCGCTAGATTATTTATCGGCGAAGCCGGAAATTTATATAATGAATTTCTTTCGAATTTCCGTCCTCCTTTTCAAAAAAATTCAGCCAGTCCCGGAATACTTTCCGACTCTCCAAAAAGTCATTTCTTATCTCTTTCATCTCCATAGAAACTAATAAGCATTTGCTGTTATTAAGTCCGTTTTATCACCCTATTGAAATGTCATAATACATCCATACAAACAAGATGTCTAAAGCATTCCGAGAACATCTTTAAAAGAAAAAAGAAACTCCCTTCGAAGTTTCCTCTTTCTTTACCCCTTCATTCCTTTTTCATTCATAATATCAGGAGGTTCCTTATGTATTACGAAAATTATAGCTATGTTGCAAAGGTCGGTACACAAATCATGCGTTTCGCCACCGAAGAAGAATATTTAGAATATATTGCCGAAGAACAGGACTAAATACGAAGGCGAAGTTAGCGGGAGCGTGCCCCACTACAGACCATACGTCATCAGAGCAAATCTTTATAATGAATACAGCAAACACTTACCCCAGAAGATCGTTAAAAGCTTCTGTCATCGTAGGATGTGTATAAATCTGAGACGCCAGCACATTTGCCGGAATCTTCTGATCCATGGCCAGCTTAATCAGATTAATCATTTCATAGCTTTCCGGACAATAAAGATGAGCACCTAGGATAAGATTGCTTCCTTCTTCGATAATTACCTTCAGCAGACCGGCGGTCTGACGCAAAACCTGAGCCTTGGGAATAGCCGCTACCGGAAGCTTTGCTACTCGATACTGCTTGCCCTGTGCCTTTGCTTCTTCCTCCGTAATTCCCACTCTGGAAAATGCAGGAGTCAGGAATACGGAGTAGGGGATAGCCCCTCTGTTTTCCGTGCTGCGAAGAGCAGTTCCCTCTCCCTTAGCTTCCTGCTCTAAAGCTGCCTTTACAATGCGGAAGTCGTCCAAAGAAATATAGGTAAACTGCATTCCTCCGTTCACGTCTCCCATAGCGAAGATATGAGGTACTTTTGTTCTTAAAGAAGAATCCACAGGAATGGCTCCTCTTTCTGTCAAGGAAAGCCCCGCCTTCTCCAGAGCAAGATTCTCCGCATTGGGCTTTCTTCCGGTGGCTACCAGAATCGCATCAGCGGTAATGGTCTTTCCTTCTCCTCCCTGCTGGAACAGAATCAAGCTTTCCTCTTCCTGATCCTTGATTTCCTGTACAGTTACGCCCTTGCACAGAGTAATACCCATTTTTTCCATATTTTCCTCGATGGCCTTAGCCATTTCCCGGTCTTCTCTGGGGATAAAGTCATTGCTATCCTGAAGGATGGTCACAGTAGAACCGAAGTTTTGATAGTAGGAGGCAAACTCCAAGCCGATATAGCCCCCGCCGATAATCACAAGGTTTTTAGGCAGAGTATCCAACTCCATCATGCTTTCACTGGTATACACTCTCTTAGAGCTTTCTACTCCGGCAATCTTTGGGATAATGGTCTTAGCTCCAGTGTTAACAAAGATACGCTCTCCCCGGATTTCCTCATCTCCTTTAGCACTTTCCACCAGAATGCGGTGTTCATCCAGGAAAGAGGCTCTGCCGTCAATGACCTCCACACCGGCCCCCTGTACTTTTTCCAGATTCTTTCCTCTCAGGAAATGGGTCAGTCTTCTCTTCTACTCAATAGCCTTCTGATAACGCTCCGCCTTCTCGGAGAATTCTCCCCCCAGTGCAGCGGACTCTCTGGCGCTATTCTCTAAAGACTTTGAAGGAATACAAGCCACGTTAATGCAGGTACCTCCATAACGAAGGGGATTTTCCTCGATTAAAACCGTCTTCTCCCCCTTTTTAGCCAGATAGCCTGCCAATGTTTTTCCGGCCTTACCAAATCCAATAATAATGTTTTGTACTTCCCTCATGTTTATCCTTTTCCTTTCTTTTCTCGTATCCATCCTTGATTTCCAGTTTAAATCATCAGACTTAAGCAATGCTAAAACTATAGCACAAAAACCAGGCTTTGTTTTTCAATTCTTTAGAAAAAATTCTAAAAGGAATGTAAAAATCTAAAGGAAAAAAGAAATGTCTTGTCTTTTTAGTGCAGAAATCTAAAATTAGGGTATAATACAAAAGACACTTAGTTGTAACAAACTATTTTTATAGTATAGAGTCCATAGAATCAGCAATGAAAAGGAGAAAAAATTTCCATGTTTTACCAGTTAGTCCATGAAAATGACGCTTCCTTCCGAATTCGTTTAGGGGTAAGCCGGATTACTTCTCAGGAGGAAGAAATCTTAAGTCAAATATTAGCCAGTCACCCCCAGATTTCCGGAATTCAGATTTATCCTGCAACATCAGGCATTCGAATTTTTTTTAAAGGCTCTAAACAGGCAATTTTAGAAAGCCTTCGTAAGATTCCCTATAGCAATGTCCGTTTTCTGGCAGAACAGCTTCCCAAGCAGGATAGTATCTATGTTCATCTTCTCCCTTCCAGTCAGGAGATTGTTCAGGAATTTCGCGGGAATAAGAAGATGAATCCGAAGTTAAAGCAGAAGCTTGGCACTGAAGTCATTATTGAAGCTTTGGTGGATAAATTTCTGCCTGAGCCGCTGAATCTGGCGTATCACGCCTTCCAGCTTATACTTCTTTCCAAGGCTTAAACAGCTTACACTTTAGCTCATAGCTTAAAGCTTGCATTCACAATTTCTTGTCTTGCATCAACATTCGTGGTTAAAAATAAAAAATCCCCTCTTCCTATCCTAAGCGCCCGGCCCTAAAGGCTACAGGGAAGCTAAGGCTCCGGAAAGGGGATTTCTTTTAGCTCTTCCATATTGTAAAGACTATCGCAAAACCACTGCTCCTCCCCTTTTCCTTCCAGGAAAATGAGGGCATGCTTTGCTCTTGTTACTGCCACATATTCCAAACTGGTATACTTGGATCTGGCTTCCGCACAGCTGTTTCCGCCGGTTTCCATCAAAATCACAATATTCGAATTTAAGCCCTTGGCAGCATGGGCATCCAAAACCATATGATCCAACGAAGCTTCCGAAAAGCCAAAGGGTTTCAAGACTTCTTTGTAATCCGCTTCTTTCTCCTTGTCATTGGATAAAATCAGAAAATCTCTGTCTCGTAAATCCGGATAAGACTTTAACAGTTTCCCCATCAAATCCTGCAAAGCACTTAGACTATCCTTTTCCGAAGGATAGCGAAAAACACCGTGGAGAGGAGAATTTTGCAAAAACTCGGGCCTTTGGCAAGCCTTCATATCATGATAGGCGGGCATTCTCTTCCGAAAATGACGATTAATCCACTCTACCAGCTCCGCATTGGAACGATAATTCTCATTGAGATAAAGAACTTTAACGTTCCGTTTTTTCTCCATGCGCCGCTTCATTTGGAAGAAAACCTGTCGTTCCGCTTCTTCCTCCTGATAGATGGTTTGTCTGGGATCTCCCACCATAAAAAGGCAATTATGCCGCATTTTCCCCTTCTTATCCGTGGACAGAAGGAGAAGAAGGTCCAGCTGGGTCTGGTTCAAATCCTGTAATTCATCCGCGTAAATCTTGGTAAAATCCCGTCGTAAAATCTGCAGAAGCTTGGGATTCTCTTTCAATATTCTATAGCATTGTTCCTCCAAAGGCATAAAAGAATATTCTGATTCCGTAGACTTAAGTTCCGTAGATTTTTGTACTGCTTTCCTGATTTCCTGCAGGCAGGCATTTTTTTCCACCTCTCCGATGTACTGTTCCCTCGTCCAAGCTTTCTGAAAATGCTCCTTTACATGAATAACATAGAGGCAAAAGTCTCGGAAAGTGGTGATATGCATACTGTCAATGCCATATACCTTTCGCTTTAAACGATGACTCATTTCTTTGTTAATCGCAATTTCCCGATACAAATGCTTTTTTATCTTTTGTTTAAATTCCGCTACCGCTTCATCCGTAAAGGCCAGCAAAAGAAAATGGGAAAGCCTTTCACCGCCCATAATCTGATTTAATATTCTTTTTGAAAGAAGGGTGGTCTTCCCTGTCCCCGGGCCCGCCACAATGAAAAGGTTATCCTCAGCCTCCCGGATGTATTCCCTCTTCCTTTGCTCAGTCCAAAATTGCTTTCTTCTTTCCATCCATTTTCTTCTCCAAGAATCTTGGCCTTAAATTTTCCTCGCTATCATACCATAGAATTTTAAAAAAAGCTAAAAAAATAGGGCATCGTAAAGCGATGCCCATATTATTAATCCGCCTTGGAAGACAGGAACAATCCCATACTTTCCAACTTATTTAAAATCTCATCCAAAGACTTTCTTCCCATGTTTCTCACCTTCATCAGGTCATCCATAGTCTTGGCACAAAGGTCTTCCACTGTATTGATTCCCGCTCTCTTTAAGCAGTTGTAGGAACGAACACTGAGCTCCAGCTCATCAATGCTCTTATTCAACTCGTCCCTTCCTGCCTCCTGACTGGAAACAGCAGCACCCTGCTCCTTTGCAGAGGTATCCATGTGCATAAAGAGCTGCAAATGGGTCTGTAGGATACGAGCTGCCAAAGATACGGCCTCCTCCGGCATCATGGTCCGGTCGGTAGTCACATCCAGAATCAAACGCTCTGTATTCCCCTTCTCTTCCACGAAGACATTCACCTTCTTTACAGGAGAATAAATTGCATCTACCGCAATCACGCCGATAGCAAGATCGCTGTGATCTCTGGTATTGGCTCCATCATAGCCCTTTCCCTTGCTGACCTTCATTTCCATATAAATCTTGGCATCCTTACCGGATAAATGTGCTAAGACAAGGTCGGGATTCATGATTTCCACTTCGGAACTCACCTTAATATCGGAAGCTTTGACTACGCCCTCTCCCATGTAATCCACATAGGCCATCACAGGCTCCTCTCCGCTACCGGTATAACGAAGTGCCAGATTCTTCAAATTCATAATGATTTCGGATACGTCTTCCTTTACCCCGGGAATAGAAGAAAATTCATGATAGACACTATCCAGCTTTACTTCACTGACAGCAGATCCGGGCATAGAAGAAAGCAGAATTCTTCTTAAGGAATTCCCGAGAACCGTAGCCTCTCCCTTTGCTAAAGAATCACAAACGAAACGAGCATATCCCTGCTCCTCTACAAACTCTTTCACTTCCAAGACTGGTTTCATTATGTTTTCCATTCCACACTCCTACTAATCGCTTCTTTACTGAACCTATCTATTATACCTATTTTTCTCAAAATTTCGAGTAGTTTTCTGTAATTCCTTAAAATAAATTTTATGCCGCCAGGTGTTTGTCCTTTTCCAGGCTGTCTCCGGACTTCCTCACCAAAATCTCCTCCATGGGCACTTCCAGGAGCACACTCAATGCAAACATATTGTCTAAGCTGGGCAAAGCCTTCCCCTGCTGCCACTTATACACGGCCTGTGGCTCTAAGAAGCCCATAAACAGGGCAACATCTTTTACCTTCAAGCCCTTTTCCTTCCGTAATCGCTCAATGTTTTTCCCGGTGGCAAAAACGTCTATTACGGGATATTCCACGTTAATCTTTGCTTCCATAACGAACTTCCTCCTGTAAAAATGAGAAAAACCCTGATAAAAAATCAGCGGAAGCTGAACAAGCCAGTCTTCCGCAGTTAAGAAAAAGCTGATGACGGGAATCGGACCCGTGACCTCCGCACTACCAATGCGACGCACTACCGACTGTGCTACATCAGCGCATCCTGAATAAATTCAGAACATTGCTAAAATACCATAAAGCAGTAGAACTGTCAATCAGTTTTTTTACTTTTTCACTTTGCTCACTTTTCCTTTATCTCTATTTTTCCTCCCTCTTGCACTTTCCAATAAATCCTATACAATGTATTTTACCGAAATTGATTTCACTGAAATTGATTTCACCGAAATTGATTTCACTAAAATATTTTTAAACTATTTATTTTGCATACTACCACCGACTATAGTACAGAAAGGAAAAAGCCAAAAATGATGACAGAAATCTTTCGAGGAAGACAGGCAGAGCTAAAGATTCTCCGCAAAAAATTTGCAATTCCGGGATTTATGATGACCGTTCTTTACGGTAGAAGAAGAATCGGAAAGACCATGCTAATCAATAAGTTCATGCAAGAACAAGATTGCAAATGCATTTCCTTTACCTCTGTAGAACGGGGAGAAACGGAATTACTTTCCTTAATGACAGAGGCAGTCCTTAGCGCATTGGCTCCGGAACTGTTAGGAAATATCAGCTTTAACAGTTTTGAAACCCTTTTCGAATATATCGGAAAATCGTCAGAACAAGAACGGATCATCTTCTTTATTGATGAATACCCCTATCTTGCCAAGCAATGCCCCTATATTCAATCTGTCTTACAAAAAATTATTGATACCAAATGGAAGTCTACACAGCTTTTCTTTATCCTCTGCGGCTCTCTTGTAAGCTTTATGAAGGACGAGGTTCTGGCAGAATCTGCGCCTTTACATGGCAGAAGTAATCTGGAACTTAAACTTAAGCCCTTTAACTATTTGGAAACAGCAGAGTTCTTAGAAAAATACAGCTTGGAGGACAAGGCGATTGCCTATGGACTAACGAACGGCGTAGCCAAATATATAGAACAATTCGATCCCGGTCTATCCTTGGAAGAAAATATCTTGGAACAATTCTATTCAATTGGAGGATATTTCTCCGAAGAACAGATTAAAACGATTGTCAGCAGCGAAAGACAAAATCCGGGACTCTATAACTCCATTATATCCGCTGTAGCCACGGGCCACACCAAGCATAACGAAATCGGAGGCTTTGTAGGAACCGAGGACATCAACTACCCCTTAAAAGTTCTATGCAATGCAGAAATTTTAGAAAAAAGAATGTCAAAAAGACCGTACTATGTTTTAAATGACAGTATGACAGAATTTTGGTTTCGCTATATAAACCGAGCCACCAGTCTGATTAATGCAGGAAACGGTGCCGCTTATTACTACGCCCATGTAAAAAACAATCTGCATGATTTTATGGGTAAAATTTTCGAAAAGATGGCCAAGGAATTTCTAATGCTCCATGCCGGGAAGGATGATTTCCCTATCCTTACGGAAATAGCGGACTTTCAAGGCACCGTCAAGAACGAATCAAAAGAGCTTATTCCTATAGAAATTGACTTACTGGGAAAAAGTGGCAAGAATATTCTTCTCCTTGGTGAATGCAAGTTTAAGAATTCCCCCTTTGATAAGACGGAATATGAAAAACTTTTGGAAAAAATCAAATATATTCCTGCCACTCATCCCTTAATCTGTATTTTCTCTTTGGGAGGATTTACAGAGTATATCAAAGAAAACGCAAAGAACTGCAAACTAATCAGTATAGAGGATATGTATCGTTTATAAAATAAAATGGCTATACATTATTCACCAACTATAATGGGTCTGAAATTTGAGTTCGCTCTCACTAAGATATACTTATCTGAGAGGTTGTCTATTTCAGACCCTTTATATGTTAAAAGATATTTAAATTTCTATTGAATTCGAACTAAGACCATCTTCCTTTCCTTGCTCTTTTAAGTGTAAGATTAGCTCACGTTCAGCTTTTAATTTTTCAAATTCAGTTTTAAATTCTTTGTCTTTTAACAACTCTTTTGTTAAATCTTGTAAATCACTCATAATTATCTGATCCCATATCTCTCCAGAATATAATCCATATCCTTATCTCCTCTTCCGGAAAGGTTAATGAGGATAGAGCCCTTATTCATATGCTTTGCCAGCTTCATACCGTAGGCCACCGCGTGGGAGCTTTCAATGGCAGGGATGATTCCCTCCATTCTGGAAAGGGTGAAGAAGGCATCAATGGTTTCGTCGTCATTGACCACATCGTACTTCACTCTGCCAAGGTCATGTAAGAAGGCATGCTCAGGACCGGAGGATGGATAGTCCAAACCGCTGGCAACGGAATATACCGGTGCCGGCTCGCCCTTTTCATCCTTTAACATAATACTGTTAAAGCCGTGCATAACCCCCTCTTCTCCGTAAGTAAGGCTGGCTGCATGGTCGCCAAGAGCTGTTCCTCTTCCCAAAGGCTCCACACCGTAGATGGTCACAGGGTCATTTAGGAAGCCGGAGAAAAGTCCCATGGCATTGGAGCCGCCGCCTACGCATGCTACGATGGCATCCGGCAGCTCTCCCGTCATTTCCAGGAACTGCTCTCTGGCTTCGATACCCACAACGCTCTGGAAATCTCTTACCATCATGGGGAAGGGGTGGGGGCCAACCACGGAGCCGATGCAGTAGATGGCATCCTTATACTCCTTCATATAAGCGGCAAATGCAGCGTCCACCGCCTCTTTCAGAGTCGCCAGGCCTTCCTTCACCTCCACCACTCTTGCTCCCAGAATCTTCATTCTGGCTACATTAGGTGCCTGCTTCTTGATGTCCACAGCCCCCATGTAAATGTCACATTCCATGCCGAAGTAGGCTGCTGCGGTAGCTAAAGCTACACCGTGCTGTCCCGCACCGGTCTCCGCAATCACCTTCTTCTTGCCCATGTACTTTGCCAAAAGCACCTCGCCCATGCAGTGATTTAACTTATGGGCACCAGTATGGTTTAAGTCCTCCCGCTTC
>CALIEL010000419.1 GCA_938022235.1 Oribacterium parvum | reverse complement strand
TTTTTTTTGAGTAAAACGGTCGATAGATAAAATAGGGAGTTGAAAAAGATATGGAAGTGCAGAAAAAGGAAGAAAAGAATACAAGCATGGAGCCGGAGTCTTCTGAAGCAAAGGAAAAGCAGAATTTGGTAGATAAGAATGGTTCACCGGAAGGGGAGAAGAGAAAGGAACAAAAGAGAGTCCTTATCATTCTTCTTCTTGTATGTCTGATGGCAGCTTTATCTTTTTTTCTTCCAAAGGCTTATGCCAAAAAGGATGCCAGAAAGGTACAGATTTTAAAAAACGGAATTGTTCTGATTGAAAAAAATCTCTCGGAAAACAGCAAAATTTTGATTATGGATAACGAGGCCAGAGAAGTGGACTTTAAGGAAAATCTGGCATCCCTTTCCGAAGATGAGGTAAATCCTGCAAAACATGAGGTGAACTTTATAGAAATTAAGGATGGAAAGGTGCTTTGTACCGAATCCAACTGTAATAATCAAATCTGTGTACGGACCCCGGCCATCAGTGTGGAAAATCCGGACCTGCCCATTGTGTGTCTGCCTCATGGCTTAATCATTCAAATTATTACAAAATCCTAACATTTCCCCGGATTAGCTTACAAATCTCATTTCGAACTTGCGAAAAAAGAAGCTATGCTTTATCATGCAGAGGTATCGTTTTATTAAAAAAGGAAAAGAAAATGAAGAAGAATTGGAAAATTTTAGTAGTGAACTCTATTTGTCTGATTTCTCTTTTTTCTGCCATCCCGGCTTATGCAGGTCGTTGGCAGAAGGGAAACGGCAAGAACAGCAATAAATGGTGGTACAATCATCAGGATGGAACCTATCCAAAGGCTACCTGGGCTTGGATTGACGGTAACGGTGACGGCATTGCAGAGTGCTATTATTTTGATGCCAACGGATGGCTAAAGTCCAATACCACGGTGGAGGGATATAAGGTAGATAATACCGGTGCCTGGCTTAAAGATGGTGTTGTGCAGGTGAAGGCTATCGGAGAAGTGGGAGTTTATACCAACGGTAAGAGCGAGTCCAGCTCCGGAGCCATTGATGTGATGGGTTCTGACTTGGATTTGGGAACAGCAGTTTCCGATCAGGAAAACCAGAAGCCTTCTGTGGAGAAAAAGAGCTCCGCTTCCAAGAAGGCAAGTGCAAAGGAAGAAAAGAAGAGCGGACAGGATGTTCTGGAGGTTTCCGGCTCTTATTCCGGCCCCGAAGTGGAAGGGGACAGCAATCTTGCAACGGAAAAACCTGCTAAGAATAAGGCTGAGAATTTCAGCGGAAATGTTGGAAACAGTGCACAGGATTTAAAGAAGTCCGAGGCAACGGAGTTAATCAGCTATGCCCGTTCCTTCATTGCAGTACTTCCCTATAAGGTGGCAGGAACTTCTCTTAGTACCGGTGCGGATTGTTCCGGATTTACCCAGGAGGTATTTAAGAAATTCGGTATTTCCATCCCCAGAGATTCCCGTTCCCAGTATGCTTCTGCACAGAAGATTTCCGCGGAAGAGTTACAGCCCGGTGATTTAGTATTTTACGGTTCCTCCCCAAGTACCATTTATCATGTGGGCATTTATTCCGGAAATGGAACCATTATCCACTGTACCAGAACCGGTGACTTTGTTCGAGAGCACGATGTTTTCTACAAGAAGCCATACGGATACGGAAGATACACAAAATAATTTTCTTTTCTTCAATTTTATAGATAAAAAATCAGCAAAAAGATCGATAAATTCGGCTCATACCGATTTATCGGTCTTTTTTCATGTTCTTAACGAGTATCGCACGCGTAGTGTGCGATATCTCTCGTTTGAAACTTTCTGAATTTTTTTCAGTTTCATTTCAGTAAAGCTTTCTATACTGGGGCTATCTCAAAAAGAAAGGAGATGTTGAAATTGAAAAAGCAGAACATATTCAAAAGATTTGAGAAAAAATATTTACTGACAAAAAATCAATATGAAAGACTTTTAGAAAAGCTTCAAGGGAAAATACTGGAAGACGCCTATCCCCACTACAGTATTTACAGTCTGTACTTTGACAACGATAGCTTCTCCTCTGTCAGAAAATCCATAGAAAAGCCAAAGTATAAAGAAAAGCTGAGACTTCGGTCCTATGGCTTGCCCAATCAAGATAAGGAATTGTTTTTGGAACTGAAGAAAAAATATCAAGGAGTAGTGTATAAAAGAAGAATTTCTCTTTCTTACCAGGAAGCGGAGGACTATCTCTTCCGTAAGATTCATCCCAAGGAGGAGAGCCAAATCTTCCGGGAAATTGATTACAGCAGAAAGAAGGAGGGGCTGGAGCCAAAGGTCATGATTCGTTATGATCGGGATGCTTATATGGGAAAGGAAGACTCGGAATTTCGAATCACTTTTGATCGAAACATTCTAGGCTACGCCTTACAGGGAAGCTTAGACAGGGAAGAGGAGGGCTTTAAGCTTCTACAAAACGGAGAGGTTCTGATGGAAGTAAAAATCAGCGGTGTTCTTCCCCTGTGGTTTAGTCAAATCCTATCTGAGGAATCCATCTTTATGGGAAATTTTTCCAAATACGGAAATTATTATAAAAGCGTTATCTTCCCGAATTTGCGATTCGGAATGGAAGAAAAACAAAAGGAGATTTATACAGTAAGATTCTCCGATTCGGAGATATGGAAGAAGCAGCCTTTAGCACAAAAAGCTTTAGGCAGAATGGAGGCAGTATGTTAGAGAGCATTTTCACTGGAAGCTTAAGTCCCGAGGTATTCCTTATTTGCTTGGGGGCATCCATAGTTTATGGCCTGGTGATAGCCTTTTGCCACAGCTTTAAAAATAAAAGTTCTTCCAATCTATTTGTGGCCTTGGCTCTACTCCCTGCTATGGTGCAAACCGTCATCATGCTGGTAAACGGAAACGTGGGAACGGGAGTTGCGGTGGCAGGAGAATTTTCGCTGGT
>CALIEL010000418.1 GCA_938022235.1 Oribacterium parvum | reverse complement strand
GGGCAATCTGAGCCCGCCGGTACTTGCGAAAAACAAGGGTACCGAAGTTTTTCGCTTAGTATCCGCTGCGAAGGCGAGGTTAGCGGGAGCGTGCCCGATTTCATGCCTATACTGCATTGGAGCGTCCCTCATCAATAAACACAGTCCTTCTCTCCGCAGCTTTTCAACAAGTAGCGTCGGACTCGGATTGCTCACTTTCAGGTCTATAGGCTAAAAATCACTCCCCACTATATTTTTATATCAGCTATCCATATCGCAGGATCCGTAAAACCATTCTCCCCTTTTTGGTGTTTTTCTCAAGGCCAAGGTAATGGAACTTCCCCAGCCCTCTTACGGAAATCTTTTCTCCCCCCTTTAGACTGCTGCTGCCCTTCGCCGCCAAACCGTCCTTATACACCAGTTCTTTGGCAAAGTATTCCTGTGCCTTTCCTCTGGAAAGGTGGAATACCGCGGAAACGATACCGTCCAATCGCTCGGAGGCGGCAAAGATCTGCTCCTCTATTCTTTCCCGCTTAGGGACAAAGGCTTCCTCACACTCTTTGATTTCTACACTGGTATGCCGAATCTGCTGCAAATTCTCCAAGAGATAGTCCCTCATTTTCCGAAGCAGATACACATAGCTTTTCTCATCCCGAAAGAAGATGTCTCCCAGCATTTCCCGTTCTATCCCAAGACTCATAATGGCTCCCAGCACGTCTCTATGGGACAATTCTTCGGAAAATTTTTTCTGCTTTCCCTGAATTTCCAAAAGCACTACAGGATTGTCTTCCAAGAGAATCTCCCTGCACTCTTCCTCCTCCATAAAACTTGGGTAAAAGAAAAAGGCCTGTCGTTCCGCCTCTTCTCCTCCCAAAAGCAGAAACTTAGCCCCTCTTTCCCTTTTGATTTTCTCTAAAAAAAGTCCCCTTTCTCTTTCCGATAAAAAGGGACTGTTTCGCACTATACCGCGCTCTTCTGTTTTTCGCCAAATATCTTCCACGTGGGCAAGAATATCTTCTCTGTCTTTCATGGTCTTTTATTGTCTCGCTTACTATTTCCTATATCTATCTTTCAAACAATCATACTTAGGAATTAGAGCCTTGCTCCAAAAACTCCACTTCTCCCTGCATCCACACATTGCCCTTAAAACGACGGCCAATGGCGGGGACTCCCAAAAGATCTTTTTCATTGATGCAAACGCGAAATACCGCGTCCATACATCTTACTTTTAAATCTAAGATATTTTCATGGGTATAGACGTTGCTCTTTACCCGAATATTCACAATCTCTCCCAAAATGGAATACTGATCGCACTCCACCCCGGTAGGCATAAAGGTGGACTCCACCAAGCTGTACAGATCTTCCTTTTCGATTCGCTCATTCACCTCGGACATCAGATTCATATCGGTCTCCGTCAGGGTTTCCAAAGCATCCTGGTCTCCTGCCTTTGCCGCCTCGAAAAGCTTCATCTGCTCAACAAAGTGCTGTCGCTTTACCCACTCATCCTCCGCCTTCTTCTCTATGGGAAGAAGAATCTTTCCTTCCACGGAAAGTCCGGTGAGATAGACCTGCTTGGGCACCGCCTTAATCTGCATCCGTTTCAGCTGATAGGCTTCCAGAGAATTGCAAAGATAATAAATCAGGGTAATCCCTGAGGTAAAATCCTCCATCACGCCGGCATAGGTTTCCTTTTCCGCATGGCGCTCAAGGCTTCCCTCCACCGTTTCCACCCCTTCGTAGGAACGCATGTAAGGGAAATAATAGTCCCTGTGAAAAATTCCCTCTGCATCTCTGTGCCCCACCACGGTAATACCCATAGAGGGAGCTACCGGAAGCTGATACTGCTCCACCACCTGTCCATTTCCATAGGAGACAAAGCTGCTGCGATATTTTTCATGTACTGCCCTTTGTAAATAAAACTCTGCATCCTTGTCTTCCTGCAATGCAGAAAACCCAATGGATCGTAGAAACTTATGCATTAGCCTTCCTCTTTCCTGACCTCTCTGAAACCATCTCCATATCTTACAACAAAGGCTACTGTCTTGCAATAGCTACCGGGGAATGTCTAAAACCATACCCCATGTCCGAATCAAAGCCAAATGCCCGCATCCTCCCTAAATGGTCTTGAAAACAGGCGAGAATAAAAAAAGCCATGCGGTACAGGTCGGAAAGCGGGGTATGATACCTTCCCCTTTTCCATCCTATGCCACATGAAAGCTCATTTTACTGCTATTTTAATGCTTTTTGAAAAACGCCATTTTCAAAGCTTCCCTACCCTCTCTATGCGGAAGCGCTGGAACCGCCCGGGTTGCCCTTCTGAGTAGACTCAAAAAGACTATGGGTTGCCTTATAAATCTTTCTGGCAATGTAAGGGTTGTTCATGGTGTAAAGATGCACACCGTCCACGCCGTGAGTCACCAGATCCACGATCTGATCCACCGCATAGGCAATGCCCGCATCTCTCATGGCAATGGGGTTATCCTCATACTTGTCCAAAATATTCTGAAACTTCTTCGGAACCTTTACCCCGCAAAGACTGGCCATCTTTAAGACCTGACGCTTGTTGATGACCGGCATAATTCCCGCTTCAATGGGAACATCAATTCCGGCCAAAGCGCAACGCTCCTGGAAAATGTAGAACTGCTTATTTTCAAAGAAAAGCTGGGAAATCAGGTGCTCCGCTCCCGCATCCACCTTGTTCTTTAAGTAACGAATGTCCTCTACTCTATCCGCGCTCTCAATATGTCCCTCCGGATAGCAGGCTGCGGAAATATGGAAGTTTCCGTGCTCCTTCAAAAAGGCAATCAGGTCGGAAGCGTAACGGAAATCTCCTCTATTCTCCTCTCCCTCCGGAATATCTCCTCTGAGAGCCAGGATATTCTTGATTCCGGCAGTCTTCAACTCTTCAATCTTTTCTAATACATCCTGCTTTGTTAAATTTATACAAGGAAAATGAACCACGCTGGGCACTTCGCAGACCTTCTTAATGTGCTCTGCAATAGGGATGGTGCTTTGGTTATTCTTTCCGCCCCCCGCCCCGTATGTCACCGAAATGAAATCCGGTTTTAAATCCCGAAGCTCATCCAAAGTGTCATATATGGTTTCAATGGGTGAGTTCCTCCGAGGTGGAAACACCTCGAAGGAAAACACTGTTTTTTCTTGAAATAAATCAACAATACTCATTTCTCAATTCCTTTGCCGCCTGGACAAGATTTGCTAAACTTGCCAAGGTCTCCTCGCTTGCTCTAGTCTTCAATCCGCAGTCCGGATTTACCCACAGTTTCTCTTTTTCAATCTTCTTCAGCATCTTTGCCAATGCTTCTCTAATTTCCTGAACGGAGGGCACTCTCGGGGAGTGAATGTCATAAACTCCGGGTCCAACCTCTGTACGGAAATGGTTCTCTCTTAAGGAGTCCAAAATCAGTAAATCGGAACGGGAAGCCTCGAAGGAAATAACGTCCGCATCCATGTTGTCAATCGCTTTAATAATATCGGTAAACTCACTGTAGCACATATGGGTGTGAATCTGAGTGCCTGCCTGACATCCGCTGTGTACCAAACGGAAGGCGGGAATAGCCCAATCCAGATACTCACTGTACCAGTCAGACTTACGAAGAGGTAACTTCTCTCTTAAAGCCGCTTCGTCTACCTGAATGATCTTGATACCATTCTTCTCTAAATCCAATACCTCATCACGGATGGCCAGAGCAATCTGCTTTGTGCTCTCCGCAATGCTGATATCCTCTCTTGGGAAGGACCAGTTTAAGATGGTTACAGGTCCTGTCAGCATTCCCTTCATGGGACGCTTGGTTAAGCTCTGTGCATAGGTGGACCATTCCACAGTCATAGCGGAAAGTCTACGTACATCACCCCAGATAATTGGCGGCTTTACGCAACGAGTTCCATAGGACTGTACCCAAGCCTTCTCGGTAAATAAGAATCCGCTTAAGAGCTCTCCGAAGTACTCCACCATGTCGTTTCTTTCAAACTCACCGTGAACCAGTACATCCAGATCCAAATCTTCCTGAATCTTTACCCACTCTGCAATCTTCTTTTGGTTAAAAGCAATGTACTCTTCCTTGGTCTTCTCCCCCTTCTTAAAGGCAGTTCTGTTGGCACGAACATCCGCACTCTGTGGGAAGGAACCAATGGTTGTGGTGGGGAAGAGGGGAAGCTTAAACTCTTCCTTCTGAAGCTTTTCTCTCTCTTCAAATACAGGAAGTCTAGTGTAGTCCGCATCGGTAATAGCTGCACAACGATCCTTTACCGACTTGTCTTCACTGTTCGGTCTTGCTGTTGCAAAGAGCGCCTTATTCGCCTCTAAAACCTCCGGCTTAGCCTTACCGCTAAGAAGCTCCTTTAAATCCAAAAGCTCTTCCAGCTTCTCGATAGCAAAGCTGAAATGTCTCTTTACTTCCTCGGAAAGCTTATTCTCTCCTACTAAGGTGTAAGGAACATGCAGTAAGGAGCAAGAAGTACTAAGTACTACGGAAATGCCCTTAGCCTCTAAATCCTTTACCTCCTGCATGGTCTTCTCGTAATGGTTTCTCCAGATATTCTTTCCGTTTACCAAACCGGCGAAAAGAAGCTTGTCCTTGGGGAAGCCCTTGGATACAAGTGCCTTGGTCTCCTTACCCTCTAAGAAGTCAAGACCTACACCGTCAAAGGGGAGTGCCAAAATGCTTTCATAGGCATCTCTTACATCGCCAAAATATGTCTGTAATATAACCCTGGTGCTGCCCTTTACAGAAAGAATTCCCTGATATAATGCGGTAAAGAGCTCCAAGTCTTCCTTCTCCAGGTCTCTTACCAGATAAGCCTCATCAAAGGCAATCCACTTGGCACCAAGAGAAACGAATCTCTCCACATACGCCTTGTAAGCGGAAACTGCCTGCTCCAGGAAATCCTTCTCGGTCTTCTTCTCTGTATAACGAAGCAGCTTTAATAAGGTAAATGGTCCGATAACTACAGGCTTGGTCTCAACCCCTAAAGCCTTTGCCTCCTCATACTCCTGGAAGGGCTTGTCACCCACAAGGGAGATTACATCCTTATCGGAGATTTCCGCTACCATGTAATGGTAGTTGGTATTAAACCACTTCTTCATTGCCAAAGCCTTCACGTCTCCGGCCTCTCCCTTATAGCCTCTTGCCATAGCAAAGTACTGCTCCAAGGGACTTAAGGACAATTCTCTGTAACGATCCGGAATGATGTTAAAAAGCACTGCTGTATCTAAAAAGTTATCGTAAAAAGAGAAATCATTGGAAGGGATGAAATCCACTTCCTCCTGCTGCATCTTTAACCACTGCTTCTTTCGAATATCCTTTGCAAGCTCCTGTAGCTCCTGCTCGGAAACCAATCCCTTAAAAAACTTCTCTGTTGTAAACTTTAGTTCTCTTAATGCTCCCACTCTTGGGAAACCGATTACTGATGTTTGCATGCTTTTTTCTCCTTACTTTTTATTTTCCTTTACAAAAATGCTTTTCTTGTCATTCCTTAGACTCCCCCTAATGAGAGTCTCTGAAGTGGATATAGTATAGCGTAAAAACGTTTCCTTAGGCAAATATAAAAAAACAGGACTTGGCTATAGTTTTTGCCTATAGCCAAGTCCTTCACCCTAAATCGGTTCTCTCGCCCTTACTTCTCTCTTATACCAAGCCCTGTGCCAGCATAGCCTCAGCTACCTTCTCAAAGCCGGCTACATTGGCTCCAACCTCAAAGTTACCTTCATGGCCGTAGCGCTTTGCCGCCTCGGATACGCTCTTGAAAATGTTTTGCATAATTCCCTTAAGCTTCTCATCCACTTCTTCAAAACTCCAGGAAAGTCTCTGAGAGTTCTGGCTCATCTCCAATGCGGAAACGGCAACACCGCCGGCATTGGCTGCCTTACCGGGCATGTAAAGGAAGTGATTCTCCAGGAATACATCCACAGCCTGCTCATCGGAAGGCATATTTGCTCCCTCTGCTACGCAGAAGCAACCGTTCTTGATTAAGGTCTTAGCCTCTTCTCCATTTAGCTCGTTCTGGGTTGCGCAGGGTAATGCCACATCGCACTTTACACCCCAGGGACGCTCTCCTGCATGGTAGGTCGCTCCCGCAACACGGTCGGCATACTCGGAAATTCTGCCTCTCTTCACCTGCTTAATATCGAAAAGCACATCCAGCTTGATGCCTTCCGGATCATACACATATCCGCCGGAATCGGAGCAGGTTACTACCTTACCCCCAAGGCTCTGTGCCTTCTGGATGGCATACTGAGCAACATTACCGGAACCGGAAACCACAATGGTCTTTCCCTTGATTTCCTTTCCTACGGACTTTAACATCTCATCCACAATGTAGACCAGACCGTATCCTGTAGCCTCCGGACGAGCCAGAGAGCCTCCGAAGGTTCTTCCCTTTCCGGTAAGTACACCCTCGTACAAATTGGTGATTCTCTTGTACTGTCCGTACATATAAGCCACTTCTCTTCCGCCTACACCGATATCACCGGCAGGAACGTCTTCGTTAGCTCCGATGTACTTATACAGCTCTGTGATAAAGCTTTGGCAGAAGCGCATAACCTCCGCATCGGACTTGCCCTTAGGATCAAAGTCCGCACCACCCTTACCGCCACCGATGGGTAGACCGGTCAGGGAGTTCTTTAAAATCTGCTCAAAGCCCAGGAACTTCAGGATAGACTGATTTACGCTTGGGTGAAAACGAAGTCCTCCCTTGTAAGGTCCGATAGCAGAGTTAAACTGCACACGATAACCGATATTGATATGGTGCTTTCCCTGGTCATCTGTCCAAGGCACTCTAAAACTAATAATTCTTTCCGGTTCTACAAAACGCTCCAGTAACGCATTTTCCCGGTAAAGCTCCTCATTGGCTGCCACAATAGGCTCCAGAGACTCTAAAATTCTCTTCGCTGCCTCTAAAAATTCTGCCTCATTGGAATGCTTCTTCTCCAGTGCCTGATAAACCTCACTTACATAGGACATAAACTTGCCTCCATTCTTTCCTTATTTACCGCTAAACTATAGCACTAAATCATTTTCAACTACAATAGGAAATATCTTGTATTCCGAAAAAGAATACTGAAACTGTTTTACTCTTCTTTTTCTTTATCTTCTTGCAGCCTTTTTGTCAGTTCTAATAGCATCCAGTTAACTAACACTCCTTTTCAACAAACAGTCCTTTCCATTTTAGAAATTGTTCCTTCTGCAAAAATACGATAAAATAATCTTTCCGACCAAAATATCAGGAAGATTTAAATGCTCTACGCAGAAGAAAACGAAAAGCAAATTTTTATTGCATTTGACAGATATGAAAATTATGGAAATGCAATCAAAGAATTACTTCAAGCAAATTGTGTATTAAAGCTCAGTGGTAGAGAGCAAGCACTATTCGGTAGACAATGGGCTCTAAGAGATGATAGCAAAACGGATATCTCTTGATTATTCATTCATAAGGAGGAAAAGCAATGTTAACAGAAGCTGAGCGAGAAAAAGTTTTTTATACCAGAGGCTTTCGAAACTTTTGTTTTCGTGCCGGAAAAGCCGCCCCTCATTTTCTATCTCTTCAATTGCGCAAAGTGCTTTACTACTGCATTCTTTGTCTTCTCGCATTCTCTCTAGGCTTATTTAAAATAGATTGGTATGTTAAAATTTTTCTATTTACGACTCTTCTTAGTGGTACAATAAATTATTTCTGGGGTGTTTGGTTAAGAATAATCATATCATTACGTCAATTTAAGAAGACTCAAAAACACCAAAATGAAAAGAGAACATACCAACCTGAACTATTAGAAGAATTCCTTCAAAAAATCATTAATGAAGAGATACTTGTCATTGACTTAGGTGATGGATTTGTTTTGTTCCAAAACAAAACAATAGTTCTACTCTATTACAAGGAATTTTTTTATGATATGGACTATTATGAGAAATTCAAAAAAGTCTTTTTTGAACCCGAGAGTGCAATTCAGCAACTTAAGCTTAACAGTATCCCTAAAGAATAAGAAATAGAAAGACTACCTTTTCCCATCTGTAAGATAGGAAAAGATAGCCTTTCTTTTTATCACTTTTTACGGTTGCCAATTGGGTACACTAGAAAGTGGCGCGAACAAAACTTTTGATACTGCCTCAATGGATTGATCAATCATGCTTGGGTCAGGTTTCATGGCAAATAAAGCTATTACTCCAATAATAATTACCACACCAGCTGTTATCATTCTCACATTCTCGACAACCTCTGGATCCAGAGCCCAGTCTTCCCCCCTCGCTCGAATGGGTACCTCAGCAATTTCCTTCTTTCTCTGTACTTTTTGTAAGGCAGGGGCAAGACGTGAATGGTCAGCATTAACCTGGGAAGCGTTTTGTCAAGTACCTTTTTATATTTATGGACGCTTTTTCTACAAGGGCATTTTAACTTTTAGACAAAGAAAAATAGTAAACCTTTTTGATTTACTGTTCATGTGTTAGTTTTTATTAAATTGTTAGTTTATAAAGCTGAAAATATCCTACTTGCAATACTCTTTTATTTTATGAGCATATTCAGTCAAAAGATTCTTTGAATAAATTTTTTCATTTCTTGAATTTCTAACTTCTTTCCAAAGAATGGAAGCTACTTTTAATTTATTTGAATAGTTGCAACTATTTTCATCTGCACAGAAATCCTTTAAAAATTGATTCCATTGACAAACCGAATTATCATACTTGGCATAATCTGATTTTCCATAATAAACTTTCAGCATATCTTGAATTGTAAAACTCAAATCATTTTCGCTTTTTACTTTTCTCCAAGCAGTAGCCATATCAGCAGTAAATTTAAATGGTGAAACATCTGTTAAAATTGAAAAATATTCTCTAAATTGTGCGTTAAAGGAAAAACCACATTCAAGTAATGGCGTATCTAAGGTAATAGTTTCTATTTGTTTCTTTTCATTTTTTATTGATGATTTTTTAATCAAATTGCCCTTAAAGTACTGCTCAATAATATCATTGAGTTCCTGTTTTGTACCTCTATATTCCAATCCTAATGACTTGCATATCTGTGAAAGTTCTTCACGATACCAATAGTATTTTTTAAACTCATCAAACGATATAATTTTATCAAACTCAGGTCTACTTCCTATCATTATTCTATCTCCTCAAAACCAATTTACCTAATTTGTTTTCCTACCCAAGTTCCTTTGATATTTTGGTTTTCTATTTCAAATGACCAACATTGATTTTGAATACATTCTGTAACTTCAAAATATGTTTCAATTCCATCTTTAGAAATTTCCACAAATTTATTTTCATCTATAATTCTTATATTCCTGAAATCACTTCTCCAAACAAAATCGTTTAAGTCAGTTATCTTATTCCATATCTTTTCTATTGGGCATAATAGTATGACCTTAATGTTAGCAATAGCCATGGTGACCTCCCATAAAATTGACAATAAATATTACCGCTATATAATTATGAATAGTAAAAGAAAGGAGAAAAAATGGATTTAATATTTACTTATTATCTATTGCCAACACTCTTTATACTTCATGATTTCGAAGAAATAATTTTTGTTCCATTATGGAAAAATAGTAAGAAATACAAGAAACAAAATCAAAAGTATACTTTTTTCGGTAAAGTAAGTAATAGCTCTGCCTTTTCTGTAGGAGTATTGGAAGAATTTGTAATTTTACTAATTATATCACTCATCTGTAAAATAACTGACAATAATGAACTGTATTTTGGATTCTGTGTTGCTTATACTTTTCATTTGTTTATTCACATAAAAATGTGTATTCAATTCAAAGGATATGTTCCAGGTATATATACAGCAGTTATACAAATTCCTCTGATGCTAATGATAATCCACCATTACTGGGAAAATAATATGAGTTTAATAGGTTATACACTTATCGCAATGATTTTAGTCTATGCTAATCTTCATTTTCTGCATAAAATAATGCCCGTTATACAAAACTTTTTTGAAAGTAGATACTGTCAATAATTTTGTGTAAACACTCAAGTAGAGTTACGGAGTGTTAATCAAATAAGCTTTCAAGTGTGTCAGAACATTATCCAAACCCTTTATGGATTCGTTGACTTTGCTTGAAATTATAATCTTCAAACAAAGAGTAACTAAATAACATTGTTCTTAGCTAATGGGTAAGCTCCTTCCTTTCACAATCATCAGATTGCAAGTTTCCTTGCTAAACATAATATTCTCTCAAAGAAAAAACTCTGCACTATAGTGTTTGGCCCTTCAGATTTTTTTCTTCTACTATTTAGCCTTGGGCATACTAAAAAAAGGACAGTTGGAAATATTTTTTTAAATTTGGATAAACAAAAAACAGCCCCACTTTCGTGGAGCTATTCTCATTAATCTACCTGGTATGGTAACAAAGCAATGTGTCTTGCACGCTTGATAGCGGTAGTGATTGCTCTCTGATGTAATGCACAAGAACCTGTAATTCTTCTGGGAAGAATCTTTCCTCTCTCAGAGATATACTTTCTTAATGTTCCTACATCCTTATAATCTACCGGCTTTACCTTATCTCCGCAGAATCCACAAACTTTCTTTCTGCTGCGGAAGCCTGCGCCGGCTCTTCTTGGTCTTGCTGAACCACTCTTATCTGACTTCTGAAATGCCATGGCTTTCCTCCTTCTATATTGCAGCTTAGCTGCTCTTCATCCTGAGGAAACCTTCCCTACCTAAGTGAAGGGGAGTCCCTCGTCCTCTACCCCATCAGGTATATTCATAAATCCTTCTCCAAGATCCTCTTCTCCGCCGCCTACATAGGGGCCGGAAGAACGGGAATAGGAAGTGTTGCCTCCCTGTCCTTTGCTGTCTGCAAACTCCTGGTCATCCACAATAATGTCTGTGGTATATACGGTTTGTCCGTCTTTGTTCTGATAACTGCCTGTCTGAATACTGCCGGATACCAACATACGCATCCCTTGATGCATATACTTCTCTGCAAATTCTGCTCTCTGTCCGAAGGACACACAACGGATAAAATCTGCTGTAGGCTGTCCATCGTTTTGGTTTCTGCGGCCTCTTCTGTCCACGGCAAGAGTATATCTTGCAATGGCCATGCTGTTCTCACCCTGGGAATACCGAATTTCCGGATCTCTTACCAATCTACCCATCAGGATAACTCTGTTCATGTTTTACTCGCTTTCCGCTTGCTTATTCAGCTACTGCTTCTGCTGCAGGCTCATGCTTCTTTGTCTTAGCTGTTTCTTCTTCTGGCTTAACCACAAGATAGCGGATTACCGGTTCCATAATACGAACCTGGTCCTCGAGCTCGTTAGGAGTGTTTGCATCTCCTGTGAACGGGATGAAATAGTAGTAGGCTTCTTTCATGTGCTGAATTTCATAAGCCAGTCTCTTCTTACCCCACTCTTCGATAGGCTCTACAACAGTACCATTGTAACGGGTGATAAATCCCTTAATCTTTTCAATGGCTGCTGCTCTCTCCTCATCATCGAGCTTCGCACTGAGAACAACGCATAACTCATACTTGTTCATTCGCTTTTACCTCCTTTTGGTCTCTGGCCTTTCCTTTTGGAAAAGCAAGGAATAGTGATACAGCTAACAATGATAGCAAAGTTCTCTACTGATTGCAAGCATTAAAATTAGTCCATAGCAATAATAAAATTAGTCCACATCAATAATATAAATCCTCTCCTTTGCCAGTCTCTGCAAAAGAGCATCTTCCGTATCGTCTGTATAGCCGCTGAGCTTTCGAAAGGCCTCCGGGTTCAATATTTTCAGCATCACCACCGGATCCTCCGGCAGTTCATCCTCCTCATCGGAAAGGGCCCCTTCCTCTGCCCTTCTATCTAAAAGTTCCTTGGTGGGAAGGGCATAAAGTACAGACTTCTCGATTTCTTCCAAAGGCTTTTCTTCCAGGCTAAGCTTTCCTATAGTCCGAAAGCCGTAGGGGCTGTAAATGCTTTCCGACACGGGAATCAGGAAGCAAAAGGGCTCTCCTTCCTCCTCTAAAAGAGAAAAGGCACGGCGAAGCAGCTCTCCCATAATCCCCTGCTTTCTCTTTTCTTTCTTGGTACCGATGGCATAGAGGTAACTTGCCGTAAGCTCCTTTTTAAAGAAGGACATACTGAAAGGATTGATATGGAGCATGCCCACAATCTCTCCCTCTTCCTCCATGGCAAGGATTCTCTTCGGTCTTTTACGATAATAGAAGTCCACAAAGGCTTCCGAATCCTCCGGGAAGATCTCCCGATACAAGGCCTTCGTTCTTTCCTGTTCCGCCTCCGTTTGTAAAAGAAGAATTCGTCTACTCATAGTCTTCTACTTCTTCCTCATACTTATCCGTAAGATACTTCTCATAGCCCTGGAAATCCTTCTGCAATACCATGTATTTTCTGGCAAAACCGATGGGATTATAGCTTTCCTTTGCCTTCCGAAGACCTTGCAGCCCCATATCATCCTCCCGGTTTACCAGCTTTGCCTGAGGGAATTCATGAAGCAGAAATTCCTGGTTAATCACCTGATAAATTCCGGGGACATTGGGATTACCCTTTTCAATGGAAATGCTGGCCATTTCCTCACGGGGATTGTAAGCGCCGATGGAGAAGGCCTCCAGCTTTCCGTCTATGAATATGCCGCCGATATAGTGGTCAATGGTAAAGCAGTTTTGTAAAACCTCGTGGATTCCCTTGATTTCATATTCCAGGGTTTCCTCTCCGTTTCCCTCCTCCTTGATTCGGTGGGTATACCAACGATCCAAAAAGTCCCATACCGCCTGTTTTTCCAGACAACGAATACTTCTGTATTCCCAGCGACCCTCATATTCTCTCTTGAACTTGTTAACAAGATTCTTCTTCTTATGAAAACGCTTTCCCGGCAGAGTTCGCAGCTCCTCCGCGTCATAGAGGTAGTCCTTGTAATCCTCCTCTTCCCGTACGATAAAGCGGGGATCCTCCTCCAAATGCAGGTACTTTACCGCCTCTTCGTCCGCCAGATAGATTTTTAAAGGCTTCTTCAAAACCTGATTAAAGTAATCCTTAATCAAATCAAAATACTGAGGCAAATCCTCTTCGTCACAGTAGGGCGTGGCGGTATACTGCTCTCCATCCTTTGCCATCAGAATAAAAAGAGCCTTGTCCTCCCACTCTGCTATGCGGGTGTCACAATATTCCGCCCAGAGGTAGCTGTCCAAAGCGCAACTATCACAGGTTTTGTTCGGTCTTCGATAAAAATAAGGAGCAATACGGACGGAGTCCTCCACCCGTATTGGCTCAAATACCAATTTTTTCGCATCCAATGCCATATTTGTCCTTCCTTTCAGGAACTGCTTACTACTTGGGACATTTTACCACAGAATGCAAAAAAGCTTGTGAAAAAACGATAAAATTCCTCCTTTCTTTTGAAATTTTTCATTCTTGAGAAAGACTTCTCTGTAGACTCTCTCCAAAGCAACAACGTTGACCGGTCTTAGCCTTACCATAACAAAAGAAAGGGCCTCTGCCTAGACTCCATATTCGGATAATATCCGTATACGGATAAGGTTTTAGCCCTTTCTCTACGTATTTCTCTATTGATTTTTCTCCTACTTCCCTGATTAATTAATGGGAGAAATACGACGGAAAGATGGCGCTTTCTGAGCCGGCTTTTTCCTAAGCATTCACTCCACTATCCTCCGATGCATCCATTCCATAAATCTCCAGCAGCTCCTTGCTGTAGATTCCCTTTTCCCGATACAGAATCAAGGGCGGTAAAATCCGAAGCTCCAGGGAGGCTCCCCGCACCGCTTCCAAAAGGAAAAGCTTTGCCTCTCCCTCCACAAAGGAATGAACCATCTGCAATCTTTTCGGCTCCAGTCCCTTTTCCCGTAAAATACTGATAATCTCCGCCATTCGTTTCGGCCGATGCACTAGATAAAACTTCCCCTTAGGGGCCAGTAAATATCTTGCCGCCTCCGCAACATCAGAAAAACTGCAGCTCACCTCATGTCTTGCGATATTTTTCTTTTCCAGCGGATTTTGCAGGTCTCCCTGCATATAGGGAGGATTTGCGGTCACCACCGTAAAGGAGGAGGCCAGGCTTTTCCCCTCTGCCGTCCTTTGCTCTTGGATTTTGCAAAGGTCTCCCTCCAGGATATGGATTCGCTCCTCTTTATTTAAGGCTACGGATCTTCTAGCAAGCTCCACCGCCTCCCTTTGAATTTCGATTCCGTAAATGCTTTCCGCCTCTGTTTTCGCCGCCAAAAGCAAGGGCACAATTCCATTTCCGGTACAGAGATCGAAAACTCTTCCTCTCTTTACCCCCTGCTTTGCGAAATTTGCCAAAAGCACCGCATCCGTTCCATAACAAAAGGCTTCCGAATCCTGAATAATCCGGTAGCCCTTGCATTGTAAATCATCTATTCTTTCCATGATAAAATTAATATTCTTTCCCTTTGAAAACCATACTTAGGCTTCGTCTTTTCTCCGTCTTGGCTTAAACTTCAGTTCCGAAACCTCATACTCCCGAAGCTCCTTCTCATCTTCCTTTTCCAAGTTTACAATCAGCTTTACCTTCTGGTTTAAGACAGAAACGGAAACCACCTCTCCCTTTAAGCCCTCCTTGGTGGTGGCATAGTCTCCCACCGCCGGAAGCTTGGAGTTTAAGAACTCATA
>CALIEL010000417.1 GCA_938022235.1 Oribacterium parvum | reverse complement strand
GCAGCTGCATGCGTATTATTGATGCGGTAAAGCATGAGGCCAATCAGCGGGGAGTAAATCTGACCCGGGATGTGCAAAAGATTCTAAAGGACTATATCTTGGATCTGATGATGGTGGAGGAAGGCTATTACGCCTTTGAACAGGAGAAAAGTATTATCTCCGTAATCGGCGTAAATGGCGTAGGAAAAACCACATCCATCGGAAAGCTGGCCTATCATTTAAAGAAAAAAGGAAAGAAGGTTATCCTTGCGGCAGCGGATACCTTCCGTGCCGGAGCCATTGAACAGCTGGTGGAATGGGGAAACCGTGTAGGGGTGGATGTTATTCACCAAAAGGAAGGCTCCGATCCTGCGGCAGTAGTTTTCGATGCCCTCCAGTCCTTTAAGGCGAAAAATGCGGATGTTTTGATTATTGATACAGCCGGAAGACTGCACAATAAGAAAAACCTGATGCAGGAGCTTGGAAAAATCAACCGCATCATTGACCGGGAATTTGCGGAAGGCTATAGAGAAACCCTGGTGGTTTTGGATGCCACCACAGGCCAGAACGCCATGAGCCAGGCAAAGCTCTTTAAAGAATGCAGTCAGGTAACCGGTGTAATCTTAAGTAAGATGGACTCCACCGCGAAAGGCGGTATGGCTCTCTCCATACAGGCAGAACTGGGCCTTCCGGTAAAATACATGGGTACCGTGGAAAAAGTGGAGAACCTACAGCGCTTCGATGCCAAGCGATATGTTGAAGATATTTTTGACTTGCATTAAGGCAAAGGGGCTGTAATCCTTTGTAATAGTATATATGCAGTATAGGTCTGAAAGTGGGGCACGCTCTCGCTAACCTCGCCTCGTAGCAGTACTAACTTCAAGCTTCGCTTTCAGTAAGTACTGACGGGCTCAGATTACCCCTTTTTTCAGACCTATACTGCATATATAAAGTCTATTACACGAAATATTACAGCCCTTTGCTTTTATACTGTCAACGAAAATGCTTGACAGTAGGAAGCTTTTTTGTTATTTTACTATATCGTGAGGTGAAGTATGGAAGCATTTGTGGAAAAGGGAAACCTGTTTTTGCTGTATTCCGGCCTGTTAAAGGAGAAGCAAAGACAGATTTATGAATACCATATTATGGAAGACATGAGCTTTACGGAGATTGGCTTGGAAATGGGTATCACCAGGCAGGCAGCCCAGGCGGTATTTCGAAAGGCGGACGAAAAGCTAAAGTTCATCGAAGAGAATCTTCACCTGGCAGAAAAGTGGCTTAGTATACGGCGTTGTGCGGAAAAAATTCAGAGCAAGGCACGGGATGCGGAAATCAAAGCATTAGCAGGAGAAATCATTCATGGCATTTGAAAGTTTATCCGATCGTTTAAGTGATATATTTCAAAATTTATCCGGAAAGGGAAAGCTTTCCGAGGAGGATGTAAACCTTGCCTTAAAGGAAGTTCGAATGGCTTTGTTGGAAGCAGACGTGAACTTCAAGCTGGTAAAGGATTTCATTGCCAAGGTTAAGGAATCCGCCATCGGAGAAGAGGTATTTTCCTCTTTAAGTCCGGCTCAGACAGTCATTAAGATTGTTCGGGACGAGCTGACCAAGATGATGGGGGAGGAGAATACGGAGCTAAAGCTTCGTCCCCAAAGTGAAATCACGGTTTTGATGATGGTGGGCTTACAGGGTGCCGGAAAAACCACCACTGCGGCAAAGCTTGCAGGAAAGTTTCAGAAGCAGCACAGAAAGCCTTTACTGGTAGCCTGCGACATTTATAGACCGGCAGCTATTGAACAGCTTCGTGTCAATGCGGAAAAGCTTTCCATCCCCTTCTTTAGCTTGGGAAATCAAGTAAAGCCGGAGGAAATTGCAAAGAAAGCCTATGAAGAGGCCAAGGCAAAGGGCTATAACCTTTTGATTTTGGATACCGCCGGAAGATTGCAGATTGATGATGCTTTGATGGAAGAACTAAAGCGGATGAAATCTGCTGTACCTGTTGACTGGACCATCCTTACCGTGGACGCCATGACCGGACAGGAAGCGGTAAATGTTGCGGAGAGCTTTAGCAAGGAAGTAGGCGTTAACGGCGTAATCCTCAGTAAGTGCGACGGAGATACCAGAGGAGGAGCTGCCTTATCCATTAAGGCCATGACCGGACAGCCTATTCTCTACTTGGGTATGGGAGAAAAGCTTTCCGATTTAGAGCCCTTCTATCCGGACCGTATGGCGGGAAGAATTTTGGGAATGGGAGATGTACTTTCCCTCATTGAAAAAGCCCAGAGCGAAATGGATGAGGAAAAAGCCAAGGAATCCGTTCGGAAATTGTCCAAGGGACAGTTTAACTATGATGATTTCCTGGATCAGATGAATCAGCTGCAAAAGCTTGGAGGAATTGCAGGGATTTTAAAGCTGCTTCCCGGAATGAACAAGGCTATGCAAGGGATTGATTTGGAAGATTCCGAAAAGAAGATGAAGCAGGTAAAATCCATTATCCAGTCCATGACCTTTAAGGAAAGAGCCAATCCGAAGATTATGAATCCCTCCCGTAAGAAAAGAATTGCTCAGGGAGCCGGAGTGGATATTGCAGAAGTCAACAAGCTGGTAAAACAGTTTGAAGAGATGCAGAAAATGATGAAGCAATTTGGCGGTTCCATGAAGGGTAAGCACGGCGGTTTCCCGGGAATGGGAATGGGGAAGAACCCCTTTGGAAGAGGCGGCGGATTCCCCTTCTAAAGAATAGATTATGTCCCCTTCTAGATAGGTGGACTCCCCTTTTAAAGAATAGGCGGATTGCCTTCTAAAGGACAGGAAAATTGCATTTCATCAAGCATTTTATGTAGCATTTCAACAGCTAGTCTGTAGAAATAAATTTATTTAAACACACACAAAGGAGAAAAGAAATGGCAGTTAAGATCAGATTAAGAAGAATGGGACAGATTCACGCACCTTACTATCGTGTTATTGTGGCAGATTCCAGAAGCCCAAGAAACGGTAAGTTCATTGCAGAGCTTGGATACTATGATCCAACCAAGGAGCCAACAGTATTTAAGGTAGACGCTGAAGAGACAAAGAAGTGGTTACAGAACGGAGCACAGCCAACAGAAACTGTTGCAAGACTTCTGAAGAAGTTTGACATCTAAGTCTACTTTCAAAGGAGGATGCTGTCGTGAAGGAATTACTGGAAACCATTGCAAAGGCATTGGTTCAGTTTCCTGAAGATGTTCATGCTGAGATGGAAGAGAAGGAGGGAGAAATCCACCTGACTCTTTCCGTAAATGAGCAGGACATGGGAAAGGTGATTGGACGATCAGGTCGTATCGCCAAGGCGATCCGTTCTGTCATGAATGCTGCTGCATCCAAGCAAAATCTCAGAATATCCATTGATATTCAGTAAGGGGAAGGTATGTCTTAGGGCATACCTTTTCTTCATGCTAGGGGAGGAAAGATGTTAAAAGAGCTACGAGTAGGAACGATTTTGAAGCCCCACGGTTTAAAGGGGGAAATGAAGGTTTATCCCACAACGGAGGAACCGAGACGCTTTACCCAATTAAAGGAATTGATTTTACGAAGAGAAAGTCAGGGACTTCGGGATACTTCCTTTTCTGAAAGCAGAAAAATCAAGTCCGTTCGCTTTCAAGGAGAATTCCTGCTTTTACAATTAGAGGGGATTGACTCCGTGGAAATGGCGGAAAAATATCGTAACGTATCTTTGATGATTCCAAGAGAGCAGGCTCTTCCTTTAGGGGAAAATGAGTTTTTCCTTGGGGATTATATCGGAATGGAAGTCTATATTGAGGGAAAAGAGCTTCTGGGAGAAGTGAAGGAAGTGATTGAAACCGGGGCCAACCTGGTATTTTCCGTGGAAGGGAAAGACAAAGAATACCTGATTCCCCATATTCCTCCGGTGGTATATGAAATCACGGAAAATCGTATCGGCATTCATCTGATGGAAGGGTTACTGGAGCTATGAGTAAATTTACCGTCTTTACCCTGTTTCCGGAACAGATTGAAAATGCCCTATCCCATTCCATTATGAAAAGAGCTATGGAAGACGAGAAGCTATCCTTAAATTGCGTCAATATTCGTGATTTTACGGAGGATCCCCACGGACAT
>CALIEL010000416.1 GCA_938022235.1 Oribacterium parvum | reverse complement strand
AAGAACTCATAAACCTCTTCTTCATTTTTCAAGCAACACATCAAACGGCCGCAGACCCCGGAGATGCTGCTGGGGTTTAAGGATAAGCCCTGCTCCTTTGCCATCTTGATGGATACCGGAACGAACTCCGGAAGATAGCTGTGACAGCACAGAGGCCGACCGCAGGAGCCGTAGCCTCCCAGAAGCTTGGTCTCGTCTCTTACCCCCACCTGTCGAAGTTCGATTCTGGTACGGAAAATCGCCGCCAAATCCTTTACCAATGCACGGAAATCCACTCTGCCGTCCGCGGTAAAGTAAAACAGTGCCTTTCCCCGGTCAAAGGTATATTCCACATCGATCAGCTTCATTTCCAGCCCATGCTCTTGAATCTTCTTCCGGCAAATCTGAAACGCTTCTCTTTCCTTTTCATGATTTACTTCGTACTGCTTCCGATCCTCCTCTGTGGCCTTTCTGAGAATTTCCTTAAGAGGCATCACAATCTTTTCCTCCGGAAGCTCCTTATTGGCCATCAAAACTTCCCCGTATTCCACGCCTCTGGAGGTTTCCACCACGGCAAACTCTCCCCTTGTAAAGCTTATGCCCTTGGGGGCGAAATAATACACCTTTCCCGCGGTGCGAAACTTTATTCCAATTACCTCTGTCATCTATAACCCTTTCTTTATGGCTTTTTCTATGGCTTTCTTTATGGCTTTTCTATAATTATGTATTGGATAAAAACAAAAAGAAATCTAAAATCTGATAGTTTTGGGCAACATTTACCGCCCGTCCTTCTTTATAGCGTTCTATATATTCTCCCCACTGCCCCAGTGTCCAATAGGAATACTTTTCCGCCATGGCCGTAATGCTCTCTCTGGCACTCTGCCCATAGAGCAAATGATGGTCTTTCGTGCTTTTATAGCATAACACATCCCGCAAAATAATATCAAGAAAACAGTAGAGCTCTTGCCCGTCCAGCTGTCCCAGCTCCTCCGCGTATTTCTGCATTTCCTCCTGCTTCTTATGGGCAATCTCCTTTAAGAAGGCGGGTAAGGCACGAAGAGCCGGAATCTCCTGCAACAATTTCCACTGCTTTTCTATAGGCATATCCCCCACATAAACTCGAACCACACGGCTCAAAACGGTGTCTAAAAGCTTGTTCTCATTTTCGCAAAGGAGAATCATAATCACATGCTCCGGAGCTTCCTCCAGGGTTTTTAAAAGGGCATTTTGCGCCTCCACCGTCATCTTATCGCTGTGACAAAGCACGTAGACCTTGTACTTCCCTTCCTTCGGGGAAATGTCCACCGTCCCCTTCACTTCCTGACGAATCTGGTCAATGGAAATGCTGGATTTCTTCTCTCCATTTTCCTTCTCCTGATAATCCACAAAAATCAGATCCGGATGCTCTTCCTTTTCAATGCGAAGGCTCAGGCTGTCCTCCGGTTCTTCCTTATCGTTATAGGAATTCAGCCGTTCCTCCGGCTCTACCATATCGCTATAAGAATCCTGCCGGGCATCTATGCTTTCTTCTTCTAGGGGAAGACTGAACTGCTTTTCCGGTTCTTCCTTTTTACTTTTATGAAAAAGCCGTACCACAAAGTCCTTCGCCATCTGACGAAGCAAGTCCTCTTCCTGCCCAATCACAAGATAAGCATGATGGATTCGATGATCCGGTATGGAAATCCCCTTCATTCCTTGCTTTTTCCTCTTCCTGTTCTTTTCTTTTTACAATCGGATAAACTCGCTACAGCCCTGATTTTATGTCCGCCAGAATCTCTTCCACACATTTGTCAAAATCAAGATTGTAATAGCGTCTTGTAATGCCGGCTTCCCGAAGCTTTTCCTCCGAAAAGTCCTTGTTATCCGCCTGAAAACGTCTTTCCAGCTCCTTAAGAGCCTTTGGATCATTTCCCTGCTCCCGAGCCTTGGCTCGACTTAGGCGAAGCTCATCCTCCAGCTCAATATAAACAGGCCGGATAAACTCCTGGCCCAGATAGTCTTTAATACTGTTATAGCTTTCCAAGGTTCCGATGCAGAGAAAGCCCTTGCCTTTCTCCCGAAAGCCTTCCTCATAGGCCGTGCCGTAATACCAAAGTCCAAAGGCGGTATCGTAGCTGCGGCTTTCCATCATTTTCCCCTCCGAAAGGAGCTTTAAAAACGCCTCTTCCGAAAGAAAATGATATTCCTCCCCCTCCTTTTCCATGGGGCGCATAGGCCGGGTAGTATAGGGGATAATCCTTTTTAGCTCGCTTCTTTTCACCAGCTCTCGGAAAATGCTATCCTTTCCCACAGCGGATTTTCCGCAGATATAATAGATCATTGCTCCTCATTCTCCTAAGGCTGGCCCGGGCCCTGATTGTCTCCGCCCTCATCCGCAGACTTGGGGCCTTCTCCTACTACCGCATCATCGGAGCTATGGCTCTTGCTGCTTTTCTGACCGGCTGTAGATTCCTTTGTTGCCGCTGTACTGCTCTTTTTACCGCTCTGACTCTCCAAGGTGGGGGATTCGCCAATGCTTTCCTTGCTGCCCTTACCGGAGGAGCTGCTTTCTTCTTTGGAGGCGGAATCTTTTCCGGATTCCTTTGTAGATTCCTTAGTGCTTTCCTTATTGCTTTCCTCGGATTTTGTCGTTGTTTCTTCCTCCGAACTTTCCTCCGTAGTCTTTTCCGTCTTGGCTTCCGTTTCCTTCTTTTTGCTTTCTTTGGTGGCTTCCGTAATCACTACAGCCTCCTTACTGCTCTCCGAAGCAGCCTCTGTCGCCTTTAAATTCGGTAAAGAAAAGCCTGCAATATTTTTGAAAAACAAAAAGCAAACCACGATAGCCACAATGGCCAGTGATAAGGCAAAGAGCAGCTTCAGAATATCCCCAATAAAATTGGCTTCCTCCTCCACATGCTGCTCACTTCTTCTTTTCTTTCTATGATCCTTCATACCTAATCTATAACCCCTTTGCAAAAAACATTTTTCCTTAGAATCTTGCATATTTTAACATGAAAATGCAGAACAATCTATGAGGAACTAAGCCCTAGCTTAAACTTATTACAAAGAAAACTAATTTAAAATGTATGGAAAGCTATATTCATGTGCATGGAAAGCAAAACCGGTGCGAAATAGATTACAGAAATTTCTGCTTCACTTCTCCGGAGGAAACAATCTTAGTACTGCCATCCCGGCAACGTACGGAAAGAGCCCCGTCCTCTAAAATCCCTTCTACCCTTCCCAGAAAATCCTGATGATTCTCCGTAAAGAGAATATCCTTTGTTAATAAGATATTTTCCGTCCTGTACTCTTCTTCCACCTTGTCCTGATCTAAGAGAGAAAAATAGTGAAACAGGATAGAAGCTAGAAACTGATTTCGATTTATATTTTCCTTCTTTTCCTCATGATAATCAAACAATGTTCCGGCAATGCCGGAAAGCTCCTCCGGAAATCCGGATTCCGGCAGAAAAAGATTAATCCCGATACCCATAATACAATAGGCTAAAGAAGAAGAATCGCTAAGCTGTCCTTCAGCTAAGATTCCCACAAGCTTTTTTCCATTATAAAACAGATCATTTACCCACTTAATGGAAAGCTCTATATCAAAAACCTCCTTTACGGCACGTTTTACCGCAACAGCTGCATGGCAGGTTAGAACCAATGGGTTCTTGTTTTCTCCCCTGGACTTGGTCAAGATACTGAAGTACAGGCCGGAGCCCTTGGGAGAAAGAAAGGATTTGCCCATCCTACCCCGTCCGGCAGTTTGATAATCGCTAAGAAAAACGGTACCTTCCGAAATATGGGAAAAGATATCTTCTCCATAGGGAAGCTCTTGAATTCTTCTTTTACATTCCGTATTGGTGGAGTCAATTTCATCAAATAAAAGTACATGAGGTTCCAAAGATAAGCATCCCTGATTTCTTAGCTGATAAAAACGCAATATTTCTGTAGAAGATAAGGGCTCCATAATTCCTCCAAATTTCTATATAACATCTGATTATTATGCATACAGATATATGAACATAAACTATTTGAAATCCAAAATAAATTTATATACAAAAAAATCCCAAGATGTTCTTGGGATACCGTGACGCCAACGAGAATCGAACTCGTGATACCACCGTGAAAGGGTGGTGTCTTAACCGCTTGACCATGGCGCCATAACTCTATAGTAGAGCGAAAGGCGAAGACCGGATTTGAACCGGTGATCAGGGTGTTGCAGACCCACGCCTTACCACTTGGCTACTTCGCCACACTTCCCTCGGTGAGAGATGTGAAACGCCTCCAGATGGACTCGAACCAACGACACCGCGGTTAACAGCCGCGTGCTCTACCGACTGAGCTATAGAGGCATAAATAAATATCCGTCAGAAATGGATTATATCGAATAGGAAAAATCCTGTCAAGATAAATCAGCATCACTGTAATGTTTACAGCTCAGCAACCATTCTAGCAGTAAAACAAATCAATCAGACGCATTGGA
>CALIEL010000415.1 GCA_938022235.1 Oribacterium parvum | reverse complement strand
CCGTTTTACCATGGACGAGGGTTGCTCCCATGCGGTGTTGGAGACCTTTGTCCGTCTGTATAAGAAGGTCTTGATTTACCGCGGCTCCAGAATGATTAACTGGTGTCCGGTTTGTAATACCTCCATTTCCGATGCGGAGGTTTTACATGAGGAGCAGGAAGGCTCCTTCTGGCACATCCTTTACCCTGTAGTGGGAGAGGAAGGTCGCTTTGTGGAGATTGCTACCACCAGACCGGAAACTCTCTTGGGAGATATGGCGGTGGCTGTAAACCCTGAGGATGAAAGATATAAGGACATCGTAGGAAAACAGCTGCATCTTCCTTTGACGGACAGAGTGATTCCGGTGATTGCGGATGCCTATGTGGATAAGGAATTCGGAACCGGTTGTGTAAAGATTACTCCTGCCCATGATCCCAACGACTTCCTTGTAGGAGAAAGACACGGCTTAGAGGTTTTAAATATCTTAACGGATGATGCCAAGATTCTCTGTGAAGGCTCCACCTATAACGGCATGGATCGTTATGAAGCCAGAAAGAAGATGGTGGAGGATTTAGAGAAGCAGGGACTGTTAAAGAAGGTAGTGCCCCACAGTCACAATGTAGGTGTGCATGATCGTTGCGGAACCACCGTTGAGCCTATGGTGAAGCCCCAGTGGTTTGTGAAGATGGAAGAGCTGGCAAAGCCTGCTATCGAAGCACTGAACAAGGGAGATTTGGAATTTGTTCCGGAAAACTACGGAAAGACCTATCTGCATTGGCTGGAAAATATCAAGGACTGGTGTATTTCCCGTCAGCTTTGGTGGGGACACCGTATTCCCGCTTACTATTGTGAGGACTGCGGGGAGTTGATCGTATCCCTGGAAAAGCCGGAATGTTGTCCAAAGTGTAAGAGTACCGCCCTTCGTCAGGATGAGGATACTCTTGACACCTGGTTCTCCAGTGCCCTTTGGCCCTTTGAGACTTTAGGCTGGCCTGAGGAGACGGAGGATTACAAGTATTTCTATCCTACGGATGTGCTGGTTACCGGCTATGACATCATTTTCTTCTGGGTAGTCAGAATGGTATTCTCCGGAATTGAGCAGACCGGAAAGACACCTTTTAAGAAGGTACTGATTCATGGTCTGGTGCGGGATGATCAGGGAAGAAAGATGAGTAAGTCCTTGGGAAACGGAATCGATCCTTTGGAAATCATCGGTACCTACGGGGCAGATGCCTTGAGAATGACGCTTCTTACCGGAAATGCTCCCGGAAATGATATGCGTTTCTATCATAGCCGTGTGGAAGCCAGCAGAAACTTTATGAATAAGGTTTGGAATGCTTCCCGTTTCCTCTTTATGAATGTAAAGGAAGAGGAGAAAGAAGCTCTTCTCTCTTTGGTAGGAAAGAAGGAAGCAAGTCTGGAAGAGGTGCTTTCCGTCATTCCGAAGAACCTGGCTCTGGCAGA
>CALIEL010000414.1 GCA_938022235.1 Oribacterium parvum | reverse complement strand
CAAAAATCAAATCCATAATGGCATCCGTATTTAAGAAATCGGAGGTTCCTGTAATATTTCCTCCCGGCTTTTCCATGGAATCCACAAGCTTTGCGGAAACCGGATCGGAGGCTGCGGAGAAAACGATGGGGATATTTTTTCCTTCAGTCTGAGACTGTACTACCTGAATCGCCGGGGTAGCAATGGGAACAATCACATCCACATCATCCGCAATCAGCTGCGCAGTCATCTGGTTTAATACGGAGGCATCTCCCTGTCCGTTCAAACGATATTCCTTATACTCATACTTTGCTCCGGAGCTTTCAGACAAGCTATCCAGCTCCTCGCAAAGACTGTCCTCAATCTGGTTTAAGGAGGGGTGGTCCATAAACTTTAAAATACCTACCTTGTAGGTCTTTCCGTCTCCGGCATCTGCCTTGCTATCCGCTGCCTTGCTTTCCTCTTTCGCTGCAGTAGAGGCTTCTGTACCCTTCTGCTCTGTACCCTTTACACTCTCTGCCTGCTGCTTAGCGCCACAAGCCCCTAAAACCATGGCCATAGACAAGACCAATGCTACTCCAAATATCTTTTTCATAATGTCCTCCTTAAAAACTGTAAGTCTAAACTCTAGCACAAAAGACCTTCTCTTTCAAGAATTCCCCCATGGGAATGCCCCGGCAGAGCGAAAAGAACCATACTTATTTTTCATATCTCCTATGCTTCGGCGCAACTTCTCTGGAAACATAAAGAGTCAGACTTTTACAGTACAAAATTCAAGAGTCAGAACTACGCATTTAAAAGGCTCAGATAGCGCTCCATAGGAATACCTTTTTCAGAAAGATGATCCTCCTCATAAGCATCGATAAATGCTCCGATTTTTTCCACCGCCCACATTCCTGCGGCAAAAAAATCATTTTCCTGCATAAAACGCCCCAGAAGAAGGGCGGAGAACAAATCTCCGGTTCCCACAAAATGCTTGTCTCTCATTCTGTAAGGAATCCGGCAAAACTCCCCCTTCTTCTCATCATAAAGGAAAACACAATTTTGTCCGTCAATCTTCATACTGGTAATACAAACCGATTTCGCTCCCGCCTCTCTTAGAGACTTCACCAAGTCCTTAGCCTCCTCTAAGCTAAAGTCCGACTGCTCCGGATTTTTCCTTGCC
>CALIEL010000413.1 GCA_938022235.1 Oribacterium parvum | reverse complement strand
TAAACGCTGAAGGCATCTAAGCGTGAAGCCAACCTCAAGATGAGATATCCCATCGCAAGAGTAAGACCCCTTGAAGAGAACGAGGTAGATAGGACTGAGGTGTAAGTGTAGCAATACATTCAGCTGACAGTTACTAATAGGTCGAGGGCTTATCCAATGCGTCTGGTTTTTGTCTAAAGTCTAGGAAGAATAATCTTTGATATGTAGTTTTGAAGGTGCGAGAATATGGCCCGGTGGCTCAGTTGGTTAGAGCGCCGCCCTGTCACGGCGGAGGTCGACGGTTCGAATCCGTTCCGGGTCGTGATAGGAAGAAACCACTTCTTATGAAGTGGTTTTTTTGTATTCATATTTTAAAATAATGCTTAAGATTGCTTTATTTACTTTGTGATTCTTGTTGTATTTTGTGATTTTATTGTATTTTGTAATTTTATTATAGCATTACTTTCATTGTGCTTTTACTTTCATTTTACTATGTACTTATATGGATTCTTTATTCGATTTTATGCTCATTTCCTTCATTTCCCTTTTCTTATAAAATGTATTTTTGCTTATTATTTTTATTTCTTATTATAGTGTTATGAAATACTATGAATATTTTCTATTTTTCAAGCTTTTTTTCTGTGCATTTTTTAAAAATTGTTCTTGTATTTATACTTTAAAACTGCTATGATTGAGAAAGCGAATAGGGTATATCAATTTCATACAGAGCTTGTATATTCCCGGAGAGCATAGTCTCCCTATTTTTAGGGGCAATTTTTAGGAGGAAAAGTTCATGAAAAAAAGAAACTTAGCACTCATGACTGCAATTTTAGCTGCAGCATTGACAGCTTGCGGCGGATCCAATGCAAGCAAAGACACAAAGGCTGCAGGATCTGATGCGGCAAAGGAGGCCGGATCCGAGGCTGGCGGAGAGAAGGCTGCAAGCACAGGCAAAGAGCTTCGTTTAGTAAACGGTAAGATCGAAGTCGATGCACAGATGAAGGAACTGGCTGCAGAGTACGAGAAGGAAACCGGTGTTAAGGTTAACATTGAGTCCATGGGTGGCGGAATTGATATTCAGGGAACCCTCAAGGGATATTTCCAGGCTGACAATATGCCGGATATCTTTGTTAATGGCGGTGCTAACGATTTTAAGAACTGGGAAGGTCATCTTGTAGACTTGTCCAATGAGAAGTGGGTTTCCGATACAGAATCTGCTTACAAGGATGAGAACGGTAAGGTTTTAGGCTTCCCTTATACCACAGAGGCTATCGGTCTTGCTTACAATGCGGATGTTTTGGAGAAGGCCGGAATTGATCCAAAGTCTATCACAGGTCCTGAATCCATGAAGAAGGCTTTTGAGACTCTGGACAGCAAGAAGGACGAGTTAGGCCTTACTGCTGTAATCGGTTATGTTGCAGAGGCTACCAATCTTTACTGGTCTACCGGTAACCACCTCTTTGGTGTATATGAGGATGCAGGCCTGAAGAGAGATGATACCAAATACATTGACTTATTAAACGAAGGAAAGCTTGATAATGAGCGTTTCAGCAAGTATGCTGATATGATTGCTCTTTTCAACAAGTATGCAGATCCTGCTCTTTTGGTTTCCGGAACCTACGACCAGCAGATTCAGAACTTCTCTGCAGGAAAGTATGCTTTCGTTACACAGGGATCTTGGATCGGTGCAACCATGACTAATGATGATAAGGAGCAGTATGATGCTGCCGGCAACTTCAAGGTTGGTATGATTCCTTATGCATTTGAGGAAGGTATTGATACTATTCAGACTAACTCTCCTTCTTGGTGGTCTGTTTTTGACAATGATAATGCTGAAGAGTCCAAGAAGTTCTTACAGTGGATTTCCGAGGATACGGCTCAGAAGATTCTTGTTGAAAAGGCAGGATTTGTAAGTCCGTTCAAGTCTATCAGCTATGTAGCTAACGATCCGTTTGCACAGACCATTACCGATTACACCAAGGCAGGAAAGACCTCTGCATGGCATTGGTTAAACAACAAAGACGGTCTTGCACAGAATGCATTAGGTGTTGTATATCAGGATTTCGCTTCCGGCAATTTAGACACAGCGAAGTTTGTTGATACTATGGAAAAAGTAATTGCACAGTACTATGCTGGCTAATTTTTTCCCGGAATAGGGGCAGCTAAGCTGCCCCATTTTTTAAAAGGGGGATTTCATGAAAGGACGTTCACAATCCTTGCAGTCTATTATTTTGCTTCTGGCAGGAGCGCTTAGTACGATCTATACTTTGATTTTGGATTTTACAGGCTCTAAGGCTACATACCGCGGTAACTTATTGATTTTAGGTGTGGTTTTGTTTTTTCTTGGCCTGTATATTTTGCCAAGCAAAAAACACCATAGAAAAATAGTATATTTTCTATTCTTATTTCCCCTGCTATTTACCTTTGCGGTGACTGTGATTATTCCGTTAATTTTAGGTATAGGGTATTCTTTTACTGATTGGACAGGAATTCGTTTTACCAAAGTAGTAGGGTTAGCCAACTATCAGGCTATGTTTAAAGATCCGGCCTTTATCTGGTCCGTTTTAATTACCTTTGTTTTTGTTATTATTAATGTTGTGATGATTAACTTGGTAGGCTTTTTATTAGCTCTACTTTGTACCGTGAAAATGCGTGGGGTGGCTTTTTTCAGAGCTGCTTACTTTTTACCGAACCTGATTGGAGGAATTGTTCTGGGTTATATCTGGCAGTTCGTCTTCAACAATGTTTTGATGAATTATATGAAATTTTCCATGTTATCCCAGACCAAGACAGCGATGTTGGCCATTATTGTGGTTTATCTCTGGCAGAGTGGCGGATATATCATGTTGATTTATGTTACGGGACTTACACAGATTCCGGGAGATGTACTGGAGGCTGCTCAGATTGACGGGGCTACGGCGTTACAAACCTTGTTTAAGGTTAAGCTTCCGATGATTGCATCTATCATTACCATTTGTACTTTCTTAACCTTAACCTCTGCTTTTAAACAGTTCGATGTGAATATGGCTTTGACCAACGGAACGGGCTCTGTGGCGGACTTTATGGGCTCCTATTTATCCAACGGTACCCAGATGCTTGCTTTAAATATTTACAACACGGCTATTGCAAAGAATAATTTTGCACTGGCTCAGGCGAAGGCTATTTTGTTCTTTATTATTCTGGCGGTTATTTCCCTGATTCAAGTTCGAATCAGCAATAGTAGAGAGGTGGAGATGTAATGGGCAAGTCTAAAATTGTAAAAAATTTAATCTTGGGGATTCTGGGAACTTGCATTGCAATTTATATTTTATTTCCCTTCTATTTAGTAGTTATGAATTCCTTCAAGAGACAAGCAGATATCGTTAAGGATCCGGTGGCTTTTCAAGGGGTTAGTTTTGCCCAGTTACAGGCCAACTTGAATTCGGTAATTCATAATTCCAACTTTAACTTCTGGTATGCTTTCGGTACTTCAGCGATTATTACAGTAGTGTCTTTGGTTCTTCTGATTTTATTCGGCTGCATGGCTGCCTGGGTTATCAGCAGAAACAATAAAAAGCCTTGGGCTATTGCCGTATATATGACTTTTATTGCTTCTATGATTATTCCCTTCCAGGTTGTAATGCTTCCTCTTCTTTCCACCTTTAGAGATGTGGGAAAGTTTGTAGGCATTAATATGTTGCAGTCCGTCCATGGTATTTTGTTTGCTTACCTTGGTTTCGGCGGTGCCATGACAGTATTTATTCTGACAGGTTTTATTAAGGGTATTCCATACGAGTTGGAGGAAGCTGCGGCAATTGACGGCTGTTCTCCTGAGGGGACATTTTTCAAGATTATCTTTCCTTTGCTGCGTCCGGTGGTTACTACAGTGACCATTTTGAACGGTATGTGGATTTGGAACGACTATTTACTGCCTTCTTTGATGCTGGGACAGAACGGAAAGATTAAGACCCTTCCTGTAGCTGTGCAGGCTTTCGTGGGATCTTATGTAAAGCAGTGGGATTTGATTTTGTCTGCAGCTTTGCTGGCCATTCTTCCTATGATTATTGTTTTCTTAGTAGGACAGAAGCAGATTATGAGCGGAATGGTAGAGGGTGCTGTAAAAGGATAAGGAGAACAGCGTTCTCAAAGAATCTAACAGAGAGAGGAATATTTATCGCAAAGGACTGCAGATTGCAAGGAATGCAGATCCTTTGCAGGCTGTTCTCAAGATAAATATTCAGAATGAAGATTATGGCTAGAATTAAAGATATTGCTAAACTTGCAAATGTAAGTCCCTCTACAGTATCCAATGTGATTCATGGGAGAAAAAACAAGTTAAGTCCTGAGCTCTATGAAAAGGTGCAAAGTATTTTAGAAGAAGAGCATTATGTTACGCACCGGGGGGCCCAAATGTTGACAAAACAGGGCTCCCGTCTTATTGCTCTGATTTTGACCTATAGCAGAGCTGAAGAGGAAAGTATTGTACAGGATCCCTTTGTTTCTTCGATTATCGGTGCAGTACAAAGTGCGTTGCAGAAGGAAGGATATTTTCTTTTGCTGTATGCCAATCCCCAAATGGAGCTTTGTACCAAAATCACTTTAGAGTGGAATGTGGAAGGGATTATTCTGTTGGGAGCAAAGCGTGAAGACTACTATTATTTACGTTCTCTGAATTCGGTACCGGTTGTTACTATAGATACCATTTTCTTTCCGGAGGATCATTCCTATGTTAATGTAGGACTGGAGGATTACCGGGGAGCGCTGGAGATGACTCGCTATCTGCTTTCCAAAGGACACGAAAAAATTGCTTTTTTATCATTGATGGACGGCATGGATGTATTACGGAAAGATGCCATAGACAATATCCGGTATCAGGGGTACCTACAGGCTTACAAAGAAAAAAACTTAGCGGCAGATCGGAGCCTTTGCCGAAATTTATCCTATGATGGGAAAATTAGACAAAAGCAGTATAAGGACTTTTACCGGGAGAAATTTTGGGACTGTACGGCTTTATTTTTTACGGCAGATATTATGGCCCTGGAAATGATGAGCTTTTGTATGGATCAAAAGCTACGAATTCCGGAAGATATTTCCATTGCCGGATATGATGGGATTTTTGCGGCAAAGAGAGCAAGACCTCGGCTTTGCACCATTTGTCAGGACGGCACGGAAAAGGGAAGACGGGCAGTGATGGAATTGTTACTTCTGCTTAAGGAAGAGCGGGATATTGGAACTCGTAAAAAAGATATTCGCTTACCTGTATTTCTGGAGAAAGGAAGTTCTGTGCAGACGGTAGGAGAGCAAAAGCAATCCCCCGGGCTACAGCTTCATTTGCAAAAGGAAGCGGAGTTTAAGGATAGAGAAAAGTTCTTAGAGGAAGTGTAGTGTGCTTCCGTAACGGAATAGAAGATTGCATGCGAATAGTGTATTGTTAATGGAATAATATATTGTTTTCTTTGGAAGGAGAAGAAGATGAAAAAAACATGGTGGAAGGAAGCCGTTGTGTATCAGATTTATCCCAGAAGCTTCTGTGATAGTAATGGAGACGGTATCGGAGATTTGCCGGGAATCGAAAGCAAATTGGATTATCTTAAGGAATTAGGGATTGATGTAATTTGGCTTTCCCCTGTTTATCGTTCTCCCAATGATGACAACGGCTATGATATCTCCGACTATGAAGATATCATGGAAGAGTTCGGTACCATGGCGGATTTTGACCGTCTTTTAAAGAAGGCCCATGAAAAAGGTATTAAGATTGTGATGGACTTGGTAGTAAACCACAGCTCCGATGAGCATGCCTGGTTTGTGGAGAGCCGTAAGGATAAGAAAAACGCCAAGAGAGATTACTACATTTGGCGTAAGGGAAGACCACTGTCCACCGTATCTAAGGAAGAGCAGGAGCGCTTTGCAGGAGATATTGTGGAGTATCAGGGAGAAAAGCTTCTTCCTCCCAACAACTGGGGTTCCTTCTTCTCCGGACCGGCCTGGGGTTTTGATGAAAAGACCGGAGAATTTTACCTTCACCTCTTCTCCAAGAAGCAGCCGGATCTGAACTGGGAAAATGAAATTGTCAGAAAAGAAGTTTTCGATATGATGACTCGTTGGTGTGAAAAGGGAATTGACGGCTTCCGTATGGATGTTATTTCTCTGATTTCTAAGCCTGAGGGACTGCCAAGCACAGAAATTCCCAAGGGAGCTGTTTATGGAGACGGTGCAATTTGTGCCAATGGTCCCAGAGTCCATGAGTTCTTGCAGGAAATGAATCAAAAGGTGCTTTCCAAGTATGATTTAATGACTGTAGGAGAAACTGCGGGAGTAACTTTAGAGGAAGCTAAGAAATATGCCAATGAAGCCCAGACCGAGTTAAACATGATTTTTCAGTTTGAACATGTGAGCTTGGACGATAGTACGAAGTATGGCTTTAAATGGAATACAGAGAAGATGCCCTTGGTGCCATTAAAGAAGAATCTGGAAAAATGGCAGCTGGGTTTACAGGATGTGGCCTGGAACAGCATCTATCTTTGCAATCATGACCAGCCTAGAGTTATTGCTCGCTTAGGGGATGACGGGGGACAGTACAGAGAGCGTTCCGCAAAATGTATTGCCACCTTCCTTCACATGATGCAGGGAACTCCTTATGTATATCAGGGAGAAGAGCTGGGAATGGGAAATTATCCCTTTACCGATCCTTCCCAGTTTAGGGACTTGGAAAGTATCAATGCGTATGAAGAACTGACAGAGAAGCTTCATATCAGTCCGGAGGAGCTGTTCCCCATGATTGCCCATAAGAGTAGGGACAATGCCAGAACTCCCATGCAGTGGAACAGTGAAAAGGAAGCGGGCTTTACCACAGGAACTCCTTGGATTTCGGTAAATCCCAACTACACTACAGTGAATGCGGAGGAACAGCTGAAGAGAGCGGATTCCGTGTTCCACTACTATCAGAAGCTGATTGCTTTACGCCATAGCTCCGACTTGATTGTGTATGGAGACTTCCACTTATTACTTCCGGAGGATCCGGATTTATTCGTATATGAGCGTTCTTTGGGAGAGAAGAAGCTTTTAGTAGTTTGTAACGTATCGGAAAATGAGAGAGATTTCGTGATTCCTGAGGAGTTTAAGACAGGAAAGCTCTTGATCCACAATGTGGAAGGGGAAGATGCCAAGAGAGGACATTTGCTTCCCTATGAGGCCTTTGTATTAGAGATTTAAAAAATCTGTGGCAGACTTTGTCACGGCAGGACAACTGTCATTTTTATGGAAGAATAGAATGATAGAGAAGGAAATGTATAGTAAGGAGAAAAAATGAGAAAAGAATGGTGGCAGGAGAAGGTCGCTTACCAGATATACCCCAAAAGCTTTAAGGACACTAAGGGAAACGGAATCGGAGACATTCGAGGAATTATCGAAAAACTGGATTATTTAAAGAATCTGGGCATTGATATTATCTGGATTTCTCCCTGTTTCCTATCTCCATTGGCGGACCAGGGCTATGATATTGCGGATTACTATAAGATTGATCCTCGCTTTGGCTCCAATGAGGATATGGAGGAGCTTTTGGCAGAGGCTAAGAAAAGGGACATGCATATCCTTTTGGATTTGGTGGTAAACCATTGCTCCGATGAGCATGAGTGGTTCCAAAAGGCAGTTGCGGATCCTAAGGGTCCCTATGCGGATTATTTCTTCTTTGAAGAGGGAATCGACGGGAAGGAGCCCAATAACTGGCGTTCCTATTTTGGAGGCTCCGTTTGGGAAAAGGTGCCGGGAACGGAGAATACCTATTACCTGCATCTCTTCCATAAGAAGCAGCCGGACTTAAACTGGGAGAATCCAAAGCTTAGAGAAGAAATCTATAAGATGATTAACTGGTGGTTGGATAAGGGCGTGTCCGGCTTCCGTATTGATGCCATTCTGAATATCAAAAAGGTATTTCCTTTACAGGGACACCATTATCCGGCGGACAGAGATGACGGCATGGCAGCCTGCACCAATATGATCTATGAGGCGGAGGGAATCGGAGACTTCCTCCGGGAAATGCGGGATCGTTGCTTCCGTCCCCACAATGCCTTTTCCGTAGGAGAGGTATTTAATGAAACCGAGGAGCAGATTCCGGAGTTTATCGGTGAGGACGGTTATTTTTCCTCTATGTTTGACTTCCGTGCCCATAGCAGCGGTCATTCCGACAAGGGCTGGTTCGACAACAAGCCGGTTACGCCCAATGCTTATCGGGACAACTGCTTCTTAACCCAAAGATTGGTGAATCCTGTAGGATTTATTTCTACTGTCATTGAGAACCATGACGAGTCCAGAGGAGTCAACAGCTATATTCCGGCGGAAGACTTAAACGATACCTCCAAGAAGTTTATTGCTACCATGCTGATGATGCAGAGGGGCCTTCCCTTTATCTATCAGGGACAGGAAATCGGTATGGAAAATGTAATTTTCCACGACATCTCTGAAGTAGACGACATTTCCACCCTGGATGAGTATAAGATTGCCTTGGAAAATGGCTATAGTAAGGAAGAGGCGTTAAAGATTGTAAATCGTTACAGTAGAGACAATGCCAGAACCCCTATGCAGTGGAGCAGCGAAAAGGAAGCAGGTTTTACCACCGGCAAGCCCTGGCTTCCCGTAAACCCTAACTATACAAGAATCAATGTGGAAAGTCAGGAGAAGGATCCCCATTCCGTGCTTTCTTATTACAAGGCTCTTTGTGCTCTTCGAAAGCAGGAGGAGTATAAGGAGGCAGTGGTCTACGGAGAATTTATTCCCTTCCTGGAGCAGGAAGATCGCCTGATGGCTTTCTATAGAAAGGGAGAGAAGAAAACACTTCTGGTTTTGGGCAATTATAGAAAAGAAGAAAGAGAAGTGGAGATTCCCGGAACAATCAAGAAAGTTGTACTTTCCAATGTAGAGCCTGGAATCAACGGGAATAGGGTAAAGCTTTCCGGATATGAGGCTTTGATTTTAGAAGTGGAATAGAGACAATACTTTATAGAGAAATAGCTTGTGACAGTTAAGTTATGAAATTATTTCGATTTTTTCTGTGATATATCCTTTAGAAGAAAAGAGTGAGGACACAAAATCCTCACTCTTTTTCCATTTTTTTGCCACATTTTTTTTCTATTCTATGTTCTGTCAAAAGGAAAACAGTTTCCTGAGACAGTGAAAGATAGTGAAAAAATTTCAATAGAAAATGAAGAAGAAAAAGCTAAGCCGTAAGGCAAAAAAAATCGGCTTAGTAAGGAGGTAAATTATGGCAAGAGGAAATAGAGTAGCAGGAATTGTGGCATCCGCCCTTCTTTTCGGAGCAGTGTCCGGAGGAACTATGGTGGGGGTAAATGTGTTGGCAGACCAACACCGTTCAGAAATTGTAGCAAGCGTAAATGAGCTTACCGGACAGGAACAGAAAGAAAGTACTTCTCCAATTCAGAAAACAGTGGCAAAGGATAAGGATGATACGTCTTCCGCAAAGACTACTGCATCCGGAGAAGAAAGTGTCTCCAAGATTGCAAAGGACGCCATGTCTTCCGTAGTTTCCATCACAAATACCATTAAGTATCAGCAAAACGGATTTTCTCTTTACGGTCAGGGACAAACTCGAGAGGCGGCAGCCAGCGGTTCAGGAGTAATTATTGGGGAAAATGATAATGAGCTTCTGATTGTTACCAATAAGCATGTTGTGGAGGATTCCACTTCCCTGTCCGTACAGTTTGTGGACGGAAAGTCCTACGATGCAAAGATTAAGGGGACAGACAGTGATGTGGATTTGGCGGTGATTGCGGTTCCTTTGGATTCCATTTCCGCTGACACAAAGAAGAGTATTACTACAGCCACCTTCGGGGATTCCGATGCCTTAAGCGTAGGAGATCAGGTAGTGGCTATCGGAAATGCATTAGGCTATGGACAGTCTGTAACCACCGGAATTATCTCAGCCAAGGATAGAGACATTCAAACGGAAAACGGTACGGAAACCGGTCTTTTACAAACCGATGCAGCCATTAATCCCGGAAACTCCGGTGGTGCTTTATTGAATATGCAGGGAGAATTAATCGGTATCAATGTGGCAAAGTATTCCGATACCACCGTAGAGGGTATGGGCTATTCCATTCCTGCCAAGAAGGCGCAGGAAATCGTAGAGACACTTTCCAAGAGAGATACCAGAGAAAAGGTCAAGGATGAGGAAAGAGGCTATATCGGTATTCAGGGTAAAACGGTGGACAGCAGTATTGCGGAAGCCTACAACATGCCCCAGGGAATTTACGTCTATAAGATTTTAAAGGGTGATGGTATTGATAATTCCGCTTTACAGGAAAAAGATATTATTACCAAGTTTGACGGACAGGGCGTAAGAAGCCTGGAGGATTTGCTTTCCTTGATTTCCGGCTATAAGGCAGGAGAAAAGGTGGAAGTGACTGTAAAACGTCTTTCTTCCAAGGGACAGTATGAAGAAAAGACGGTAGAGGTAACCTTAGGGAAGAACAGTACCGACAATAACTAAGAAAAGCTTCTTTTGGAGATAAGTTCAAAACTTAAAGAAGATGAGATTTTTAGAAAAATGATATTTTCATAGAGGAGGCTTTAAGCTACTCCTAAATAGTAGGAAAAATGAACGGAAAATAAAAAATAAATTGTGTGATTGCGATAAAAAAAGCTTCCAAGACGAGTTCCGGAAGCTTTTTTTATGCTATACTAAACAAATATGTCTTATGATATTTTATAGAAAGAGAAGGCTGGATGAGCATGAGAAGAAAGTTTTTCAAAAAAAGAATAGGGATAGCTTTCTTTCTATGTTTTTTTCTAGCTCTTAGCTTTTTTTTCTTCCGGGAGGAAGGCAAGGGAAGGGAAAGAGAAGCTATAAAGGAGGCTGTGTCCTTTACCAAAAGAACTGCCGTTCAAACGGGGGAAGAGAAGAGAAGCTACAGAGAAGAATATGGAGAATATATTCGTTATAAAAATATTTCCTATCCTTCCGCTTACCCCAACAATTTCTTTGATGCATATCTGTATCCGAAAGAACGGAAGAAGGAGGTTCTGGGTACCATCCTGTATTTTCATGGAGGAGGCTTTGTGTCCGGCAGTAAAAATGTTGTGGATCAGCATCCCTATTTTCTGGAATGGCTGAAGAACGGATTCCAAGTCATAGCCATTGACTATGCTTTGGCACCGGAGTATCCCTATCCTATTGCCCTGAGGCAAGCTGCCGCTGCCGTAAAAGCCATAGTACAGAAAAAGGATATTTTAGGGATTGATCCGAACAAGCTTATTATTCTGGGAGACAGTGCAGGAGCTGCACTGGGAGGACAGTTTATCCTTAGCCAGCTGGATGGAAAATACAGAAAAAGATTAAAGGTGGAAGAGGTATTAGGAAGGGGAAAGGGCAGGATTTGCGGCTTTATCTCTCTTTCCGGCCTCCTGGATACTACCCGTTACGGGCAGACCAATTCAAAAGAGAACAATTCTTATTTTCGGAACTGGGGAATTGCGTATTTTCAGGAAGAAGATTTGGAAAAGGGAAGAAAGGCGAAGGAAGCCTCTGTTTTGCAAAACATTGAAAAATCCTTTCCTCCCACTTTTCTATCAGACGGAAATCTCGGCTCCTTTCAGGAACAGGGAAAGGACTTTCAAAGAAAGCTCCGTCAAATCGGCGTTCCGGTGGAAAGCTATTTTCCCGGTAAAAATGAAGGGGAATTGCCCCATGACTTTGAATTGCAAGTCCATAGACCGGAGGCGGAGCGGCTTTTAAGAAGACAAATCGCCTTTGCGAAGAATCTGCTTTCCTAAGAAATCCGATACACTTTCGATTAAAATTCAGTTTTTGAGAGCCGGAGTCATTTTTTTGTGGAGGGTGTTTCCCAAGAAATTTTCGATACTGCTGTCGTACAGGAAGGAAAATATGATCAAAGATAAACAAAAACAGCTCAATCAATTACAGGTCCTCTTTGACGGAATCGTCATAGCCTTGGCCTATTTTTTGGCGTGGTATTTAGCTATTGAGAATCCTATCTTTCCGGAGGGCCACGGCGTTCTTTCTCCCAAGGTATATTTCACGGCTCTGCTCCCCTTGATTCCGGGATACTTAATCTTGTATTGGATTTTCGGACTTTATCATCCTATGCGTACCATGAGGATGAAAAATGTGCTTTTTCGCATAATACAAGCCAACAGTGTAGGACTTTTGCTTTCCGCTTCTCTTTTCTTTGCTTTTCGTAAATCCGGTTATTTTGAGCATTTCTCCACCAAAGTCTTGTTTTATAACTATCTTGGCAATATTTGTTTAAATACCCTGGAGCGATATGGTTTAAGAAGGTTTTTGGCTACACTTCGAAAGAAGGGCTTTAACCAAAAACACCTTATTCTGGTGGGATTTTCCGCAGTTTCCAACCGCTTTATCGACGCGTGTAAAAGAAATCCGGATTGGGGCTATACCATTTACGGTATTGTGGATGATTTTGCGGAGAAGGGAGAGTCCTATAGAGGCGTATCCGTAATCGGAAAAATCAAGGAACTGGGGGAATTTCTGGCCCGAAACACGATTGACGAGATTGCTATTACCCTGCCCCTTGCCGCTTATGAAAAGCTTCCGGGAATTGTGGCGGTTTGTGAGAAATCCGGTGTCCATACCAAATTTTTACCGGACTATCAGGAGATTATTCACTCCAAGCCCATTGCGGAGGATTTGGACGGACTGCCCGTCATCAATATTCGGAATGTTCCCTTGACAGATCCTTTTAATGCTTTTGTGAAGCGACTGATGGATATTTTCGGTGCCCTGGTGGGAATCATCCTCTTCGGTCCCCTGATGCTGTTGGTGGCGCTTTTGATTCGCATGGATTCCAGCGGTCCCATCATTTTCAAGCAGGAAAGAGTGGGAAGGCATAATCTTCCCTTCCAAATGTACAAATTCCGTTCTATGCGGGTACAGACCGTGGAGGAAGAAAAGAAGGGCTGGACGGTAAAGGGCGATCCCAGAGTGACTTGGATTGGAAAAATTATCCGAAAAACCTCTATTGATGAACTTCCCCAATTTTTCAATGTCCTACGGGGAGATATGTCCCTCATCGGTCCCAGACCGGAGAGAACCCAGTTTGTGGAGCAGTTCAAGGAACAGATTCCCCGTTATATGATTAAGCATCAGGTTCGACCGGGGATGACCGGCTGGGCGCAGGTGAACGGTTTCCGAGGAGATACTTCCATTGAGGGAAGAATCCGTTGTGACCTTTGGTATATAGAAAACTGGAGCCTTTCTTTGGATATTCGCATACTCTTTTTAACCCTATGGAAAGGATTTATTAACAAAAATGCCTATTAATTTTTTTGTGTTTTCATGGTATTATACCTTGATTCCTGTAAAATAAGCTTTGAAATCGATTTGGAGGAGTAGTGTGGCATTAGAACAGAATAAGGGGAGAAGACCTCATAGTCATAGCGGAAACAAAGAGAGCAATCATAGCTCTTCTGCGGAAGTGAAGAACGCGTCAGAAATAAAGAAGAGGGAGAATGCTCCCTTTTCCGAGAAAGAGCAGGATTTAAAGGCACAGATTGCAAGAGGGAAGCGCTTGCAGGAAGACCGCCCTACAGGAAGAGAGCAGGGGAAGGAAAATCTGTCTTTTTTGGATAAGAAGCTTTCCCAAGAGGGAAAGAGGGAAAGAAATCCGGACTTCTATACCCTTCCCAAGGAAAGAAACGAGGAGAAGCGCAAGAGCTCTTTGGATATTTTGCAGGTAAATTCTCCGGACCAGATCGAGGAAGAGCTGGAAGAGTATTATGATGAGAAGAATAAAAAGAAGAAATCTTTGTGGAAGAAGGTTCTTCTGATTTCCGTTATCGAAATTCTCACTTTGATTTTAATTTTCTGTACCGGTTATGTGGTTCGTTATATGAATATTAAGCCGGATGTACAGTTTAATACAAAGAACGTTAAGAATGACAATATCGATGTCAAAAAGCAGGAGCAGATGCAGGGCTACTGGACCATAGCCGTTTTCGGTGTTGATTCCCGTGATGGCGGAGTGGGCCGGGGAGCCAATGCGGATGTGCAGATTATTGTTTGTATTGACAGGGGTACGGGAGAGGTAAAGCTGGCTTCCGTATTCCGTGACACCTATTTGAATCTGGCAGCAGGCTCCCGTTTTGCCAAGATTAACGAGGCTTATGCGGACGGCGGTCCGGAACAGGCGGTTGCGGCCCTCAATAAAAATCTGGATTTGGATATTGAACACTATGCCACCTTTAACTGGAGAGCAGTAGCGGATGTGATTACCATGCTGGGCGGAGTGGATATTGACATTACCCAGAAGGAATTCCGTTACATGAATGCCTATATTCATGAGACCAGTATTGAGTCCAAGGTCAATGAGAAGAATCCTGCGGCGGAGTATATCAAGGGACCGGGAATGCAGCATTTGGACGGTGTACAGGCGGTAGCATATGCCAGACTTCGTTACATGGATGATGACTTTACCAGAACCAAGAGACAAAGAGAGGTTATCTCTCAGGTTCTTGCCAATGCCAAAAAGGCGGATTTAGCCACCTTGACCAATGTTATTGACACCGTTCTTCCTCAGATTGCCTTTAATGTAGATGTGGGAGATATTTTAGAGCTGGCTAAGGGTGTTAACCGATACAATATTGTAGGTTCCGAAGGCTTTCCCTATGATTTAACTACACAAATGATGGGAAAGAAGGGAGACTGCGTTATTCCTCAGAGCTTGGCCTCCAACGTAACCAAGCTTCATGCATATCTCTTTAATGATACGGATTATAAGCCCTCTGCTGCAGTTTGGACCTACAGTGACAAGATTGCGGAGGATTCCGGAAGCTATAAGAAAGGAAGAGGAGACAGCGACAGCGGCTCCAAAAAGAAGAAGTCCTCAGAAGACAGAGAGGAAGAGGAGAACAGTAAAAAGAAGAAGAGCTCCTCAGAAGAAAGCGGAAAGAAGAAATCTCAGTCCGAGGAGAGTTCCGAGTCCAGGAAGTCCAAGACAGAGACGGACAGCAACGGAAAAACCGTAGAAAGTACCAAGAATTCCGAATCCAAGCAGGAAAGCAAAGAGAGCAAGAAGGGCGAAATTCAGTACACGGAAGAAAGTACTACGGGAGAAAACAAGAAAATCACGGAAGAAAGCAAGAAATCCAACGAAGAGACGAAGAAATCCGCTGAAGAGACGAAGAAAAAGGAAAATAATGCTGAACCGAGCATCGGCAATAATCCGCCTACTGCGGCAAGCTCCCAAAATTCCGGAGAGAATCCGGGACCGGGAGATATTGTAGATTAGCGTTTTGCAAAAAATGAATGAGGGAAGAGGGAGAGCTATGGAACTGAAGGACTCAAAGGCCAAAAGGGACTTTTATACAATCGGGAATGGAATTTGTTTACTCTACCTTGTATTGATGCTTTTGGTTTTTCCCCTCTATTCCCGGGATAAATACTTTGATATTCTCCAGGCCCGTTTTGATTTTTTCTGGATTTGCAGCAGTGTTTTTTCCGTACTGCTCTTTGCCTTTGTGGCTTTGTATTCTTTGACCTTAAAGAAGGAAGAACGAAAAGAGATTCTTCCTTCTCTTTTTTGGAAGAAGGAAGAGGGAAAGAAAAAGCCCTTATTTGCTACGGACCTTCCCTTTTGTCTTCTGATTCTCCTCTTTTTCCTTTCCATGTTCCTTTCCGGATATCCTTATGAAACCTGGTGGGGAAGCACGGGAAGATATATGGGGGTTCTGACCTGGTTACTTTTCTTTACGGTATATCTTGGGCTTAGTCGATTTTATCGTTTTAAAAAGTTTCATCTTCTTCTCTTTTCTGTGGGTGTGATTTTACAGTGCTTATGGGGCATCAGTGATTTTTACATGATGAACTATATGCATTTCTTTGATAATGTTTCCGACTTATCCAAGTGGGCGATGTTTGCCGGACCGGTGGGCAATATCAACGGCTATACCAGCCTTGTCTTATTTTATGCCTGCCTCTATATCGGTTTGTATTTGCAGGAGAAGGAGCTTCGCTGGAAGCACTTTTTTATGGGAATGATGCTGCTTTGCCACATTGCTACAATCTTCGGAAGCAGTGACAATGCGGTTCTCGGGTATTTTATTGTTTTTCTGCTTTTGCCGTTTTTCTGCTGGAAGGATAACAAAAGCTTCGGAACCTGTCTTTCCGTGTATTTTTTATTTTTCCTTTCTCTGAAGCTGGCCGTGCTTCTTGCGGGGAAGGGACAAAGTATTCTGCAGATTTCTCCACCGGGTTTCCTCTTTTCCATGGGAAAGACGATTCTTCCTTATCTGGGGATGGGACTCTCCGGCATCCTTTGGGCTATAGGAAGATTCAGCAAGAAGGAATTGTCCATGAAGCTTTTCAAGAGGCTTTATGTCCTGCTTTTAGTCCTGTTCTTTATGGC
>CALIEL010000412.1 GCA_938022235.1 Oribacterium parvum | reverse complement strand
GCGATCGGCAATCTGTAAGATCTTTCCTCCCGGACTGGCACAAAGATCCAGACAGCGATCAAAAGGGCGAAGCTCCATATAAGGAACCACCGACATGGCGGATGGATCCTGAATATAATAAAGCCCTGCCTCATGGTAGGCATCGTGCCCGATTTGCACTCCTATACTTTGCAAATACTCTTCATCACAAAGATATTCTCTGGTAGATTCTTTTATTAACTCTTCCAGCTTCCAATTTTCCTTCCAATCCTCTAACGGAAACTCCGGATTAGCCTCCAGCTTCTGTAAATTCAGTCGAAGCCCTCGCTTCGGAGGCATAGAACAGGCTTCTAAAAAAGCCTCCCAATCCTGCCCCAGCCTGATTTTCATTCTTTCACAAAACTCCTCAGGCAATGAAATATGATTTTCCTGACAGCTTTCCTTCATTTACACTTCCTCATCCTTTTTTACACCGGCATAGTCTAGGAGCATTTGCCCTAAGGCCTTTCCGGCAGAGAAAAATCCGGAGAATGCTCCGTAATGATAAAAACGCACCAACAGCATACCAACAGGCAGGGCTAAAACCATTCCGGAAATCCCGTAAAGCTTATAGCCTAAAAACAGGAAAATCAGAGCCAGTAAAGGGGGCAAGCCCACCGCATCTCCTATAATCTTCGGTTGCAAAATCTGTCGAATCATCTGGCTTAGAATGTAAATCAATAAAAGAGCCAAAAAGAGTAAAAATTTTCCCTTTAATAAAATCAGCGCCATCCAGGGCCACATAATAAATCCCACGCCGAAAACAGGGAGGGCATCCAAAAAAGCGGTTAAAAAAGCTAAAGGAATCGCAAGCTCCACTCTCAATAAGGAAAAACCGACGCTTAAGAGAATAAACACACAAAACATGATTTGAATTTGCGCCCAAACATAACCCTTTAAAATCTTTTTTCCGTCCTCCTTAAGAAGCTGCATATATTTTCTGAACTGTTCCGGAATATTTCGATGGAGAATCGATAACAGCATTGCCCCTTCCTGAGAAAAGCAAAGGGCAGACAGTATAGTAATAATCAGGTAAAGGAACAGCTCCGGCAAACCGCTAACCACATGCAAGGAGAATTGCAAAGCCGGAGAAGTCCATTTATTCATCATGGTTCTTCCTAAGCTGTCCAAAGTGCCCGGAAGATCCGACAGCAGGTTTTGGATGAACGGAGGAAAGTAGGGCAAATTTTCTTCTATCACCTTCTCCAATTGCCCCTTTAAATCCTGAATTTCCAAGGGCAAATGAGAAATACGCTGCTTAATCATGGGAAGTCCCAACTGCATAAGACAAAAGCAAAGATAGAAAAACAAAGCGAAAATAGCTAAAGTCAGCACCAGAGATATTTGCTTCTTCTTAAAAAACGGAAATCTCTTTTGCAAAAATGAAATCAAAGGATTTAAGCAAAAGGCAATAATCGCCCCAAGAGTAAAGGGAAGAAAAAAGAACAAAAGCTTTGGGAGAAAATACAGAAAGAAAAAGCATACTCCCAAAGGAAAAAGCATTTTATAAAGATACAGCAGAATTTTTTTCATGAACAAAGCCCTTCCATAGAACTGCAAGCACCAGCGTCACAGCAAAGTAAAAAATGCTGGAAGCATTGGAAAACCAGGTGGTAAAAAAGGAAAAGAGAAAGTAAAAAGCAAATTGGATATATAATGCGCCTCCAAAAGGATTTTTCTCTTTCCTTGAAAGCTCTTTAATCCGGGAAGAAAGCAGGCCCAAAATCAAAGAAAAAAGCATAACACCGAAAAGGCCGAAATCATAATATGCATCATAGAGAATTCCCAGAGTGGACAGTTCCTCCTTGGTTAAATAAATCGGATAAGCCAAGGGAAAATCAAAAAAGAACTTCGCCCCGGAAAGGGTTAAAAAGGGATAGGCCATACGAAAGCCATGGGAATGTTCCTCTATGTTTTTTGTCAGCAAATTGAAATTCTCATAATTGTTGGCAACGTACATATAGGGCTGTACCAAAAAGATCGGAAGCTTATCATTTTTCATTTCAAAGATTCCCATAAGATAGGAAACGGAATGGGCTCTTTCTATCGTAAGAAAAACATAGGCAGACAACAAAAAAAGAAATAATAAAAGCAGGTATCTTTTCCGAATCCGTAAGCCCTGATACAGGGTAGAAAAAACAAATAAAAACAAGGAAAAAAGTAGCTGAAAACGAGACACCAAAAGGATGGGTAACAGAAGCGCTAAAAACAAACTTATGCCTGAAAACAGATTCAGTCTGCCCTCTTTTTGATATAAAAAGGGAAGAAGCATCGGAACCAGCACAAAAAGAGTGGTGAAATAATGAAGCCCCTTTAGATGAAAATAAGAATATGCGTGGGGGGTATGCTCCGTAAATAAAGGAATATAGCCAAGAGCCAATGCCTCTATCGCAAATGAAAAATAGGAAATCAAAAGAAGGCCCAAAATACAAAGCTTCAAGAATTGTCCTTCCGTAAAGTTCCACCGATATTTTTTATCGGATAAATCCACGATCTTTGCTTCTTCCGAGAAGATTTTTTTATTTTTCTTAGAGCGAAGAGCCGCGAATTCAGATAAATACACTCTACCGTGATAAGCTAAAAAGAATAAAAGATAAGCCAAATAATAGCTTAACCAGGTATGAATGGTCCAGGGTGAAGAAAGCTTGCTAAGCTGTAAAGTAGCCACACCCTCTCCAAAAAGTAAACCCAAGGCAAAAAGACCAGGCAAAGTCACACTGCTTCCCTCTCTCTCTCTTTCCCGAAGAAAAAGATAAAGAGATAAAAATAGAAAGCAGAAAAAGGAAAGCACAGCATATCCCTTTTCCTTCAAAAGATATGCCATGCCATACAATATCGTATATAAGCAAAGGTCAAAAAACAGACTTTTTTTACTATTATTTTGTTTTCCGTTCAGCGCTGGGGCCTTTGTTTTCTGTAGATTCTCCACTATCCGCTCCGCTTCCTTTACTATCTCCATTACCGCTTCCCTTTGTTTCCGCCGGGTTTTCCTCCTCCGTGGACTTCGTGCTTTCCGAGGATTTACTGCTTTCTGTTGTGCCCTCCGTACTCTCTTCCGTAGTACTTGCCTTGGTATTCTGCTCCACCTCTTCCTTCGTGCTTTCCGGAAGCTTTTTGATAGTGGCATGGATATAGACTGTACTGTTGGGCTCTGCAAGAGACAAACCGCTGGGCAAATAATCCTTAAGCCGCAAGCTTACACTCACATCCTCCTTGGCATTGGATACATCCAGGGCAGGAAGAGTCAGTTGATTGAGTCCTTCCAAAACAGATTCACTGCCGGAAACACTGATGCTTTTGGGAGAGATCTGAAGTTCCTCCACCGTATAACCGTTTTGTACATTTCCTTCCGTTGTGGCGGATAAAATAAGATCCTTCTTCTTGTGAATCACCACCGTATAATCCACCTGCTCCTGAGACAGACTGACATTCGGCAGATTTTGAATAATCTTTCCGTTAGCATCGTAGAAAACAATCTTTCCGGTACCATCGGTATTTTGATTCATGCCATCCACATTAACCACCAGCCCAAGAGAAGAAATCCTTCCCACGGATGACTCCGGACCGTTTACATAAATGGTGGTAGGATCAACAGTAATGGACGAAACGGTATAGCCCTCAGCCACATTTCCCTGTTGATGCACCTGCAAATCAAATTTTTTCTTTTGTAAATCCTCTATGCTGACATGAACAACGGAAGGTCTGGCCGCGATATCCGAAATGCTGGAAGCATTTTCCTGATTGACAAGCTCCACATAGACCGGTACGGATCCTGTAATAGAGTAATCGCTTAAATCAATATAGGCCTTAAAATCGGAAGCCTTTACAGAGGAAGCCAGATTGCTTCGCACGGTATAACTCACTGTCACCGTACTCCGATCCACTTCCCAGGTTTTATTCTCCGCGGAAAAGGTATCCTGATTTAAAATCTGTAATTCCACAGTTCTGCTTTCCTTTTGCTCCGGATTGGACACATTGAAAACAATCAGCCAAAGCAGCAAAGCCAGAACCACACTCACCAGCTTTAATATAAGATTCTCTTTAAAAAACTTCATTTATCTCTCCTCCTTTTTTCTGGGAAGAATACGGGAAAATAAAGTTTTCTTCTGCTCTTCCTGCTCTTGCTTCGGAAGATAACGTATTAATTCTCCTGCCTCTTTGACATGCAAAAGCTTTCCCTGACA
>CALIEL010000411.1 GCA_938022235.1 Oribacterium parvum | reverse complement strand
AGAAGGGTATATGGCGTATCTCGATCATACCGAAGAGGCTGAAACCAGCCACTGGTATGCTTTATTTCGGATTCGGTAGGAGAAGAGCCGGAGCTTCTTTCTCTCATAAATTAAGCTTTCTGGAAAAGGCAAAACGGCTTTTTCCGATCTTTGCGTTTACATTGTATTCTATCGGATGGTCTTCCTTGAAGATTATGCCAATCAGGTTGCTTTTTCCTCCATATTGTCTCTGTACGAAGGCATAAAGTACTGTAATCTCTTCTCTTTATACACTTTGCACTCTGAAAAATATCCAATAGAAAAATGTCATTCCCTTTCAATTCAGTAAAGTATATTCTATTTTTTATTATTGAAAATATACAAAAAATAATAAATAATCAGCGAAATATAGAAAAATATGCTTAAAATATGATTGACAATAAAAATAGTATCGCTATTCTTTAGTTGAGAAACTTATTTGGTAAAATATTTTCGTGAACATAATGATAAATCAGCAAGGAGGAAGAGTATGAAAAAGATCGTGACGTTTTTTTTGCTGTGCTCTATGACGGTATCTCTGTTTGCGTGCGGTGGAGCGAAACAAAAAAATGAAAATGGTACAAAAACAGAGACGAAAATGGATGGAAAAAAAGAAGACAAACCTTCTGTAGCATTTGTTTGCACTGGTCAATTAGGAGATAAATCTTTTAATGATTCAGCCAACGAAGGAATGAAAAGAATTTCATCGGAATTGGGGTTGAAAACAAAAGTTGTTGAAATTGGCAGAGATAATACGAAGTGGTTGCCGGCGTATGAAGATTTAGCTGAAAGTGGGGAATGGGATATCATTGTCTCCAATGGTTCCTCTTCTGCAGAAGTAATAGAACAGGCAGCTGAAGAATTTCCAAAGCAGAAGTGGGTGATGTTCGATTCCACCATGGAAGAAGGAAAATGGCCGAATTTGTATGCTATTTCTTATAAGCAGAATGAAGGGTCTTATTTAGCGGGTGTTTTGGCTGCGCTTGTTACCGAATCAAAAATGGAACATGCGAATGCTGACAAAAAAATTGGATTCATTGGAGGAGATGAGCATCCCATTATTACCGATTTTTTGGTTGGATACATAGCCGGAGCAAAATCAGTCGATCCGGATATTAAAGTGTATGTTTCTTATATTGGCTCATGGGATGATACCGCTAAAGGGAAAGAAACGGCTATAGCGCAATTTAACCAAGGCGTAGATATTATATTTCCGGCAGCAGAGCAGGCTGGGCTTGGTTGTGTAGATGCCGCTGTAGATATGGGGAAATATATTATTGGCGTCGATTCGGATCAATCTATGCTTTTCGCCGGCTCAGATGAGAAAAAAGCCAATACAATATTGACATCAGTTATGAAGAATGTGGGCGAATCCCTTTTCAGAACTGCCCAGTTACAGCAGGAGGATAAGGTTCCTTATGGGAAGACGGAAAGTTTGGGATTAAAGGAAAAAGGGTCTTGTTTGGCGGAAAACAGTTATTATGAGAAGAATGTTCCGGAAGATATCAGAAAAAAAGTGGATGAGGCTGCACAAGAAGTAGCGGATGGGAAAATAGAGGTTCCCACTGCACTGGGAGATGTTGATCAGAAAAAAATTGATGAGTTAATTCAGTCTGTTGCACCATAAGATGAGATTTGTATTTTTGCATAGGGAGAGACAAAATGAGCAATGAGATTCTCCGGATGGAGCATATTACAAAAATTTATCCGAATGGAACTATTGCGAATCAAGATGTAAATCTGTCCATTGAAGAGGGTGAAATTCATGCCCTGATGGGAGAAAATGGTGCGGGCAAAAGTACTTTAATGAAAATTCTGTTCGGAGACGAAGAGAAAACCGAAGGAAAAATTCTCTTAAATGGTGTTGAGATTAATCCGCAGAATGCCTCTGAAATGATAAAAAAAGGAGTTGGAATGGTTCACCAGCATTTTATGCTGGTGAATTCACTTAGAGTATATGAAAATGTTCTCCTTGGGATAGAACCAAAAAAGGGCATTTTTGTGAATCGAGAAGAGGCTATTAGAAAAGTCAAGGATACTGCTGTCCAATACAATTTAAATGTGAATCCCTTAGACTTTATTGAAGACATATCAGTGGGATTAAAACAAAAAGTGGAGATATTAAAGGTTCTTCTTAGGGGAGCAAAATTGCTTATACTGGATGAACCGACAGCGGTATTAACACCGCAGGAGACACAGGAACTTTTCGAACAACTATTGCTTCTGAAGAAGAGCGGACACACGATTATCTTTATTTCTCATAAGATAAAAGAAGTAATGCAGATTTGTGATCGAATTACAGTTCTAAGAGATGGGCATACAGTTGGAACGATGTCTGTTGAAAATGCGACTGAAGAAGAAATATCAAAATTTATGGTTGGGCGAGATGTGATGCTTAAAGCAAAGAAAACTCGACCCTCCTTTGGGGATGTTTTGTTAGAGGTTAAGGATTTGTTTTTTCAAAGGGAAGGACGTCCTATTTTAAGAGATGTTTCATTTCAGTTACGAAAAGGTCAGATTCTGGGAATTGCCGGAATTGAGGGAAATGGGCAAAGTGCGCTTTCTGAAATTATATTCGGGGTGCACCATGGATGCACCGGGGAAATCTTGTATCAAGGTAAAAATATCCTTGGAAAAAGCATACGTTGCATTCGTGATTTAGGAATATCTTATGTATCGGAAGATCGCATGAAAACAGGAGTTTCAGTGGATGTACCGATTTGGGGAAATCTTATAGCAAATCAAATAGATGAAAAACGATTTCGTAGTTACGGAATGTTGAATGATACAAAAATTCATAGATATACAGAAGAACAGATAGAATCCTTTCAAATCCGTTGTCAAAGTGATGAAGAAAATGTAGGAAGTTTATCGGGCGGAAATATGCAAAAGGTTGTGATTGCCCGGGAGTTTTCATCTGACCCGGAAATCTTGATAGCAAATCAGCCCACTAGAGGGATTGATGTAGGAGCAAATGAGTTTATTTGGCAGAAAATCATCGAATTAAGAGATAAAGGAAAAGCAATTCTTTTAATTTCTGCTGATTTAAATGAGATACTAGAGCTTTCTGATAGCATCATGGTTATGTGTGAAGGGCGAAAAGTCGCCTATTTTGATGATGCGAGTGAAGTGGATGAGTATGAATTAGGAAGTTATATGTTGGGGCTAAAAAAACAGGAGGAGATGGTGTGAAGATGAAAAAATCAATATCATCCTACATTGAAATGCTTCGAACCGTACTTGCTATTTTTATTTCTTTGCTTATCGTTTTTGCCATTATTCTTCTAGTGTCAAAGGAGCCGTTAACCGCATTGCAATCCTTTGTTCTTGGTCCAATGATGAGCTTGAGGCGTTTCGGAAATGTAATTGAAGCAATGATTCCTCTTATTTTCACCGGAATGGCAGTAATTATCTTATTCCGCCCCGGACTGTTTAACTTGTCCATGGAAGGAGGCTTTTTTCTTGGGGCTGTAGCAGCGTGTGCATCTGCTTTAACTGTAAAGGCACCCGGAATCTTGGGCTTAATGATTGCTATGTTGGTCGGCTCGTTAGTAGGCGGCCTTACTACTTCTATTCCGGGGGTTCTTTCTGTTAAGACCGGAGCAAACGTTTTGGTCACTTCCTTAATGTTAAATTATATTTGTTTATTTTTTGGATCATGGATTATTTCCACATTTTTGTATGATCCGACACAGAACGTAAATTATTCTTATAAGTTTCCGGAGAATGTTTGTCTTCCTAATTTAATACCGGGAACCAGAGTCTCTACGGGATTCGTTATAGCGATAGGCACAGTGCTATTGGTGTATCTGTTTTTAAATAAAACTTCGCTTGGATTTAAAGCAACGCTTGTTGGAAAAAATAGAAGAATGGCTGATTACTCCGGCATATCATCGGATAAGGTTATTCTCTTAACACAGGCACTTGGCGGGATGCTTACCGGGCTGGGTGCATCCGTTGAATTATTTGGCATGTATAAACGTTTTCAATATAGTTCATTGCCGGGGTATGGATGGGATGGCGTTTTAATTGCAATCGTAGCGAAAAATAAAATTCAATATGTTCCTATAGCTGCTTTTTTCTTGGCGTATCTGCGGATAGGGGCAGATATTATGTCTAGAACAACAGATATTCCTTTCGAGATTGTGAACATTATTCAGGCAGTTATGGTTTTATTGATTTCAGCTACAGCTATTTTAAGTGGCGTAAAGAAGAAAATGATTATCAGAGAAGCCGTGAGTACGAATCAGCTGAAGTAAGGGAGGAAACAATGAATATCTTAAATACTATCTTTTCTGCAGATTTCCTTTTTACTTCACTTCGTGTGATGACGCCTATTTTATATGCTGCTTTGGCATGTATGGTTTTTACAAAGGGAGGAATAGATGCCATAGGAACGGAAGGAATCATGCTTGCCTGCTCATTAGCGGGACCTGTTTTTGGCTTTTTTAGTCATAATGCCTTTGTAGGAGTGGTTTGTGCAATGATTGTAGGAGTTTTAATGGCCTATCTTTTTGGCTACTTTACCATTGTACTCCATACAAATTCGGTTCTTGCCGGAATTGCATTAAATACTTTAT
>CALIEL010000410.1 GCA_938022235.1 Oribacterium parvum | reverse complement strand
CTGACCTTACTCTACCCTGCCAATACACCTATTTTGGAAAGAGAAGCTTTGGCGATTCAGGCAGAATGTAAGGCTGTTGGTGTGGATGTGGAATTGGCAAGTCTTGCGGATGCGGCTTACTACAAAGCTACCAAGGACTTGGAGAACAAAGACTATGACATTTTCCTGGGAGGCTATGTAATGGGCTCCGACCCGGATACCTTCTCCATCCTTTTCTCCACGGAGAAAGACAATAATATGAATTACCACAATGCGGAAATCGACAAGCTGTTTAGAGAAGGAAACAGTACTTTGGATTTGGAGAAGCGTAAAGAAATTTATAACAAGGTACAGCGTTTGGTAACGGAAGAGGCGATTTACTATCCTCTGGGCACCAATTTAAGAACACTGGTTACCAAGAAGGATGTAGATCCGGAAGAAGCCCAGCTTGTGCCTATCTACACCTTTGGAGATTTATCCAAGCTAAAGTTTAAATAAATGTTAAGTAGAAACGAGGCAGTAAAATGGCATTTTATATCGGGAGAAGAATTCTACAAAGTATTCCCCTGCTCCTATTGATTACCCTTTTGTCCTTTGGACTGATGAATTTGGTTCCCTATGATGCGGTGGATTCCATAGCCAATTCCAAGATGACGGAGGCGCAAAGGGAGGAAAAGAGAGAGGAATACGGCTTAAATGATCCCATGCCCGTGCAGTATTTTCGTTGGTTAAAAAATATTCTAAGGGGAGAGTTCGGTAACTCTCTCCTTAGTCATACCCGGATTAAGGATGATCTACGGATACGAATTCCAAACACTATCCTTTTAGTGCTTCCCTCCTACCTTACCGCCTACTTTTTGGCGATGGCGGTGGGACTTTACAGTGCCAGCCAAAAGGGAAAATGGCAGGATAAGCTTTTAGATAGCCTTTCCACCATAGGTCTTGCGGTACCCAGCTTCTGGATTGCCTTGGTGCTGATTTATTTTTTTGGCTATCATTGGAAGCTTTTTCCTTTGTTAGGGATGCATACCATTGGGAAGGAAAAAGATATTCCGGACTTTCTCCATCATCTTTTTCTTCCTTACTGTGTATTGGTGCTTGCTTTTTTTCCGGATTTAATGCGCTATGTTCGTTCTTCCGCATTGTCTGAATTAAGGCAGGACTATGTTTTGGTACAAAGAGCTTTTGGCGCAAGTAAGAGGGAAATTCTTTTTCATCATGTGGCAAGAAATGTTTGCCTCCCCATGATTAGTAAGTTGGGCATGTCTCTGCCCTTACTGGTGACGGGGGCGGTGATTACGGAGTCCGTTTTTTCCTGGCCCGGGATAGGTCTTTATTTTGTGAAAGCGGTGGATGCGCTGGATTATCCTATTGTGATGGCGATTTTGCTTTTATCCGGTACCTTGGTAATTCTGGGAAATTTGCTCTCGGATATTTTGTATTGTTTGATTGACCCGAGAATTTCACTTTGGAAGAAGGAAGGATAAGAAAATGCAAGCTAACAGAGGTAAAGCCTTTATTAACAGAATTCTAAGCCATCCCCATAGAGTTTTAGCCAGTATTTTTTTGATAGGCTTCAGTATTTTAGCCATAGTATTACCTCTTCTTCCCTTGGATCCGGAGGGCTTGGATGTGATTCATAGTCTGGCAAAACCTTCTCTGCAACATTTTTTCGGGACGGATGAGGTAGGGAGAGACTATTTTGCCAGAGTTCTTTACGGGGGAAGAGTTTCACTTATGGTCGGTTTTTTGTCTATGGCGATGAGTATCGGTCTGGGTGTTATGATTGGGCTTCTTTCCGGATATTTCGGGGGAGTGGTGGATTTCTTCTTCATGCGCCTTGTAGACGTTCTTTCCTCCATTCCCTGGATGATATTGGTAATGGTTTTCGGTATGGTTTTCGGAAGAGGTCTGTTTTCTCTTGTTATGGTCATCGGCTTATTAAGCTGGATGGAAACAGCAAGAATCATTCGAGGAGAAGTCTTAAGCCTAAAGGAGCGGGAATATGTTCTCTATGCACGCTTTCTGGGAATTTTTCCATTGCGTATCCTTTTTAGCCATATTTTTCCCGGAATTCTTCCTACCATTATTACGGCATCCACAGCGGCTATCGCGTCCTCCATCATGGTGGAGAGCGCATTAAGCTTTTTGGGACGAGGAGTTACCGCTCCTATGTCCAGCTGGGGGAGTCTTTTACAGAATGCCCAGAAATTCCTGCAAAAAGCACCCCACATGGCTATTCTTCCGGGAATTTTGATTATTATTACGGTTTTGTCTTTCCATCAATGGGGCGAGGCCCTTAGGGAATCGCTTCTCTTAGAAAGGGAGTAGAAGATGCTTTTGGAAATTGAAGATTTGCAGGTGGAAATACCCTATGGGAAAATGAAGGTCTATCCGGTTTCCGGCGTCAGCTTTTCTCTGGAAGAAGGAGAGGTTTTGGGAATTATCGGAGAGTCCGGAAGCGGAAAATCCATGGCTATGAAGTCCATTATGGGATTACTGCCGGAAAAAGCAAAAGCTTCTGCCCGGAAGCTTTCGTTTCAAGATTTGGATTTACGAAATCTGACGGAAAAGGAATATCTGCCTCTTCGAGGGAGCCGTATGGCTATGATTTTTCAAGATCCCATGACGGCACTGAATCCCTTGATTCCCATCGGAGAACAGTTGAGAGAGATTTTTGAACGACAAAGGAAGAAGGGAAGAGATTCTTATGGAGGAGATTCTTATGGAAGAGATTCTTATGGAAGAGATTCTCATGCAAAGGATTCTCATGCAAAGGATTCTAATATACAGGATTTCAAGATAAAGGACTTTAATACAAAGGATTCTAAAGAAAGAGCCATAGCGCTGTTAGCGTCTGTGGGTATTCCCAATCCGGAGGAAAAATATAAGCAATACCCCCATGAGTTTTCCGGCGGTATGCGGCAAAGAGTCCTGATTGCCATGGCCTTATCCTGTTCTACCGCACTGCTGATTGCGGATGAGCCTACCACGGCTCTCGATGTGACCCTGCAGGCTCAGATTTTAGATTTACTTTTGGAAGGGGTGAAAGCAAGAAATACAAGCTTGATCCTGATTAGCCATGACCTATCTTTGGTGAAGGAACGCTGTAAACGCATTCTGATTTTGTACGGAGGGAAGGTGATGGAAGAGGGAACGGTGGAAGAGGTTTTCCGGGAACCCAAACATCCTTATACCAAAGCCCTTTTAGCGGCCATCCCCAGTATGGAAAAGGATAAGGAAGAGGCACTGGTGGCCATTGAGGGAAATCCACCCTCGATTTTAAAGGAATTTACCCGTTGTCCTTTTTATGAACGGTGCAAGGAAAGGATAGATGCCTGTCAGGATGCCTTACCGGAGGAAGCAAGGCTTTCCGAAAGCCACAGGGTTTTCTGTCACAAAGTTTCTTTAGGAGAGAAAATATAAAACCATCTAAAAATGTAGTTAAGAATAGGAAGAAGATTAGGGAGAAAAATGAAAGAAAAGGAGCTGATTCTTTCCGCCAGAGGAATAGAAAAGGTATTTTATCAAAGGGACTTTTGGGGAAGAAAAAAGATAGCTACCCATGCGGTGCAGGGGGTGGATTTGGATCTGTATAAGGGAGAATGCTATGGCCTGGTGGGGGAATCCGGCTGTGGAAAAAGTACCCTTGGTCGTTGCCTTTTAGGATTACAAGAGAGAACGGCAGGGGAAGTCTATTTTCATGGACAGGAAATCAAAAGGAAGGATTCAAAGGCTTTACGGGA